>JASHRP010000012.1 GCA_030037375.1 Bryobacteraceae bacterium
ACCAATTCTTGCGGTATGTTCATTGCGGGTTGATTGTGATCGGCGGGATTCTGCTGGCGCAGGCCGTCGGTCATTATTTTTCGAGCTGATTCAGAATTCGTTCGCCGTCTTTCGATTCGAGCACGGTCCACTTGTGCGCGCTGTCTTCGTAATACAGGACGTCGACGTTGGGAATGTCGAACCACATGCCGTGCAGGCTCAGCCGGTGTTCCGCGATGGCTTTCGCGACCGACGGATAGTGTTTCAATCGACCGAGCTGCGCGAGTACGTTGCGGCGCGAAGCTTCATTCAGATCGCCATCCACTGATTCGGGCATTCCCATTTGCAGCCACGATTTGACGCCGCCCTCGGGAAGCTTCTCCAGGCCCTGGCTGCGAGCGCGGATCGCGCCGCAATCGCTGTGGCCGCAAATAATGATGTCGCGCACGTGCAGCAAATCCACCGCATAATCGACGGCAGCCACCGTTCCGGTTGCCCCGGGTTGGTGGTACGGCGGAATAACATTTCCGATGTTGCGGACCACGAACAAGTCGCCGGGGTCGGACGAGGCGAACACATTGACCGCGACACGGCTGTCCGAACAGGCGATAAATAAAGCATCCGGCTTCTGGCCGAGCGCCAATTTACTGAACGTTTTCGCGTATTCCTGGCGGCGCGCCTCGCGAAAGTGAAGGATGCCGCGGATGAGCTTCTTCATTTGTGTTTGGCGCCTGTATTACCGGCGCGGGCGATGGCTTCCATGACGAGGCGCTCCGCATCCGCTACGCCGGCCCAGCCGCCGACTTCGGTCCACTTGCCTTCGTCCAGGTCCTTGTAGTGCTCGAAGAAGTATGCGATTTGTTCGACCAGGATTTTTGGGAAGTCGGTGTAGGAAGCGATTTCGTGATGCGCCGGATTTAGGGCGTCGACAGGCACGGCGATGATCTTTTCGTCTTTGCCGTTTTGATCCACCATCATCAAGGCGCCCACCGGACGGCAGCGGATAACGGCTCCCGCGGCGACCGGCACAGGCGAGATCACCAGCACGTCGATGGGATCGCCATCTTCGGACAACGTCTGCGGCACGAAACCGTAGTTGCCGGGATAGAACATGACAGTGGTCAGGAAGCGATCGACGAACATTGCGCCGGAGGCTTTGTCGATCTCATACTTCACCTGCGCTCCGCCGACGGGGATTTCGATGAGTGCGTTGATGTCCTTCGGCGGATTGCGGCCGGCGGGAATGTGGGAGACGTCCATGCCTATCCGAAGGCTACACGACTTCGAGCACGACCCAACCCGGCAGGCTCGATGGATAGCCGCCTTCGAAGATGATGCGGCGGGTTTTGGGGAAGGGAAGTCCCGTCTGGAGCGCGCGATCGTAGATCGAATACTGCTTCAAGATGCCGCGGAACGTTGAAGCGTCGGTGTCGAGATATGCGACCTTCGAGTGCAAGCCGCCGCCCCAGCCGATGGACATCATGCAATATTGCGGCGACGCGCTGATCTGCTTGAGGCGATCCTCCAGGGCTTCGATGAGAGCTCGCACCTGCGCCAGACCGGCTTGGTCGGCGTAGTGCTTGTGCCGAGCCAATTGCCCGGCGGCGTATTTGTTCGCGGCTTGAAAGAGGCGGGTGCGATCCTGCGCGGAGCGCTCGGTCCAGACTCCTTCAAAGGTCGTTCCCGGCATGGCCATCTCGGCGAAGAGCGGCGTGCCCTCTTCGGATCGATTCGTTGAGCCGCGCATGGATTTCCATCCGAGCTCGAGTTTGCCTCCGCCACGAGCGACCAAGGTGGAGACTCGCAGAAGGTAGACCTTCATGGCGGAGTATGCGCCCTCACGAGAATCTCCGGCGGAGATGCGTTTGGCTCGCGGCACGTCTTCGAGCTTGGTCGCGGGATTGCGCGGCGGGCGCTCCCCCGCGGTTCTGTCGGCGAAATCTTTGAGCGTAGCTTCGGTCCAACGTTCGGAGACCGCGCCGGTGCGGAGCGCGCCTTTGATCGAAGTCGCGGGCAAGTACGGACCGTTGAGCGAGGCGGCGAAAGTCGGGATGAAGAGCTGCTCCGGTTGCGCTCGCTGCCAGACGGGAACGGCCGTGGGACTTTCGAAAGGAATGCGGCGTCCGGCGAAGTTTTGAGCGAATCCGCCCCAGCTCGCGAAATCGAGGCGGTCGGCCTTCTTGATCTGCGCGAGGTAGCCGTCGAGGCGCGGGCCTTTCGCCAGAAGCTTGAAGATTCGCCGCTGATCGAGCACGTTCACGTGGTCGCGCCAGACCATATAGTCGATGGGCGAAAGCTTCTGGCCGTCGCCGACGAGCGTCGGAGTGAGGCACATCACGCGGTACTTCATGACGCCTCCTCCTGTGGTGGTTCGGCGGCTGATGGCTCGGCCGACGGTTCTTCAAATAGGGCTTGTTCAGACGGAGCTTGCTCGGGTGGCACCTCTTCAGGCGGAGGTTGCTCGGGCGGAGCTTCTTCTGACATAGCTTGCTCTGGCAACGATTCAGGCGGAGCCTCCGGCTTACTCTCGCGAACCGGCGTTTCGCGAAAAGGCATGGGCGGCAACAGCGGCGCGGGCGTCGCCCGCAGCGGAATCGGGATCGCCAGCGCGTATCCGGCGCGATACACAGGATGCGGAAATCCTTCGGGCGCGACATCGGTCGCGGCGCCGCGCGGCTCACTCGCCGCGACCACCACGGAGCCTTCGGCGATCATGCGCGTGGGCCGCTTTGCGTCGCCCCATCCTGCATCGCTTTCGACCCTGCCGCTGCGCGTGACAATCGCATAGTTGCCGCGAGCCCAATCGACGGAATCGTCAGGCGAAGGATGGTACAGCGACAGCATCCACCAGGCGTTCTCGCCGGAGCCGTTGGAGCTTTTGAGGAGAGGCTCCGCGTCCGAGACCGAGATCTCCGCTCGGCCCCATCCACTGGAGCGCTTGCCGCCGAATCCGGAATCGGCCAGCAGGCGAAGCGCGGCGATCACCGGACCTTTCCATTTTTCGCGGGCCTCATCGTTCGCGAAGGCCACGGTCATCCACAAGCCGGCGTTGTGGGCGAATTCGAGGCAGGCGCTCGAGTGCGGGGCGACCGCTGTGCCTCCGCGATCCACGGCAGCGCCTGAACGCACCGAAACGCGGAACGGTCCTTGTGTTCCCATCGCAATCAACGTCTCGCTGGGGCCGTCGACAGCCCAACCTTCGTCGGATACCGGCTTGCCGCTGGCGAGCGTTTGAATCACCGATAGCGGCACGAATCGCGCGCCCTTCCAACGAACTCTCGACGATGCCGGCGGAGGCCACAAGCTGCGCGGCGGCGTCGCGTATAGCGAATCGCCATGGAACGGAAAGCAGGAGCTAAAACGAACCGCGGATTCGGCCGCGCGCGCGGTTGCATCGAGCCACTCCTCAAGCGTGCCGAGGCGCGCCATCGCGCCCGAGACGGCGGAATAGAGGGCGTCGCTGTGATAGA
>JASHRP010000096.1 GCA_030037375.1 Bryobacteraceae bacterium
TACACCTTCAACGCCTTGACTCCCGCGACCTACGATGTCGTCGTGGAAAAGCCCGGCTTCAAGAAGCTGGAGCAGAAAGGCCTCATCGTCGGCACGCAGGGCTTCCTCAGCGCGGACCTGCTCATGGAGGTCGGTCAAGTCAGCGAAAGCGTCAACGTAACCGCGGACGCCGCTGAGGTGGAAACCACCAACGCCTCGGTAGGCCAGGACGTCGACAAGCAGAAACTCGATGACCTTCCCAACATGGGCCGGAATCCGTTCTACGAAACGGTGAAAATCTCCCAGAACATCGTGCCGGGCGGCGACGCGAAGTTCAACCGCATGGAGGATCAGAGCGGATCGTCGGAGATCTCCATCGCCGGCGGCCCCGTCACCGGCAACAACTATCTTCTGGATGGGATCGCCATCACCAATTCCGCCAACCAAGCGGTCATTGTCCCGATTACGGAAGCAACGCAGGAAGTCAAGGTCCAGATCAACACCTATGACGCCGAAGTCGGGCGAACCGGCGGCGGAACCTTCAACTTGTACCTCAAATCCGGCAGCAATGACTTTCACATGGCGGCGTTCGGGTATCAGTGGCTGAGCGACAGCATCGCGAACAACTACTTCGCCAACGCCGCCGGCCTTCCCGAAGTTCCGCAGATGTGGAAGAATTTTGGCGGATCCTTCGGCGGACCGGTATGGATTCCGAAGGTTTATAACGGCCGCAACAAGACCTTCTTCTGGTTCGCAACCGAGGGGTATCGTCAAAATCAGACCGAATCGAGCGCTATTGCGGTTCCCACGGCTGCCGAAAAGGTCGGCAACTTCTCGCAAGCCCTGTACACCAACGGCACCCAGCAAGTGATTTACGACCCCTTGAGCACGGTGGAAAACAGTAACGGCACTTACACGCGAACGGCCTTCCCGGGCAACGTCATTCCCGCCGCCCGCATCAATCCGATCGGATTAGATCTGGCGTCTTACTTTCCCGCGCCGAATGAGGCGACACCGTATTACGGCGCAACCAACTACGCCTCCACTCCTTTGCAGTACGATCGAGCTGGCCAGGAAAGCATTAAAGCCGATCAGCAGTTCACGAAGTGGTTGCACGCCAGCGCTTCCTACCTGCACTACGGTAGCCGGGAACCCAGCTATGCGACGTGGATCAATGACATCGCTACCCCTGGCGACAGCCTATTGATTCGCTTTGTGGACGCGACTCAGGCCAACGCCACCATCACACCTTCGCCCACTTGGGTAATCGCGCTGCGGTGGGGTTTCAACCGCTATCCGAACAAGACCACTTATTTCACCGCCGGACTCAGTCCGACGAACCTGGGATTCTCGCAGGGTTTCGCCAATGAGCTGCAGTTCCTGGCTTTCCCGTCCATCTCGATGAGCGATTTGTCGAGCTTCGGGGCCGGCTCGCTCAGCTACACCACCTACTATTCGCGAAGCTTCTCGGGCAGCGCATCCAAATACCTGGGCAAGCACAGCATCAAATTCGGCGGCGACTACCGCGCGATTCACGTATCCGGTACGCCCAGCCAAAGCCCCGGCTCCTTCTCCTTCAGCTCGAGCTTCACCAGCGCGAACCCGAACTCCACCGTGCTCGGCACCGGAGCTAGCTTGGCGAGCCTGCTGCTTGGCGACCCAACCAGCGCCAGCATCGCCACCGCGGAAGCTCTTTCGCAGCTTGTCAACTACTACGGCGTCTTCATCCAGGACGATTTCCGCGCGACCTCCAAACTGACTTTGAACTTCGGTCTCCGCTACGAGTACGAGACCGGAGTCCACTCGCCCGGCAATCAGCTCCTGGTTGGATTCGACCCCAACATGGTGAATCCGATCCAGCCTTCGGTGCCTGGCATCGTCACCATGGGTGTGCCTGAGTACGCCGGGCAAGACGGATTCCCCACTCAGGTTCAGAATCAGAACCACGATAAGCTCGGGCCGCGCGTGGGCTTCGCCTACGCTCTGAACAGCAAGACCAGTATCCGCGGCGGCTACGGATTGTTCTGGAATCCCTTCTCCTTCAGCTTGCAATCGCCCATCGGCTACACCCAGTCGACGCCCTACAACAACGGATTGGCTTCCGTTTCCAACGCTGGCGCCATTCCCACTGGATCGCTCAGCAATCCCTTCCCCGGCGGAACGCTGCCGATCGTCGGCAACGCGGTCGGCGAGGAGGCCGGTATCGGCCAGGCCATCAGCGTCTACGACCCGAACTCGCGTTCCACTCGCGTCCACCAGTATTCGTTCGACATCCAGCGCGAGCTTCCGGATTCGATCATCGTCGCGGTGGGTTACTCCGGATCGGTCACGCACGACCTGATTCAGGGCACCGCGTCGGTCAACATCGATCAGTTGCCCGATTCGGATCTGTCCCTTGGCACCGCGCTAAAGGCGTCCGTTCCGAATCCTTTCTACGGCACGCCGTTCGCGCTGAGCTCGCTCTCTGGCGCGACCATCACGCGCGCGCAGTCCCTGTTGCCATTCCCGGAGTACACTTCGGTTACCCTAACCAGCCCAAGCCTGGGCCACGCTCTGTATAACTCCGGCTACGCCAAACTGATGAAACGGGTCGGCCACGGCCTGAACGTTCTCTCCACATTCGTGTGGTCGAAGAACGAGGACACCTCCGCGGCTGCCAGCAACACGTTTAACGGCCAAACGTCGGCCTACCAGGACAACTACAATGTTGGATCCGCCTGGGCTCTGGCCACCATCAACACGCCCGATCGTTGGACCAACGCCATCGACTATCAGTTGCCGTTCGGCAAGGGCCGCCAATTCTTGGCGAACGCTCCCAAGGCGGTCAACTACCTCCTGGGAGGCTGGAGCCTCAACGCGGAAACCACCATGCAGACCGGGTTCCCGCTGCAGATCACGCAGAGCAATAATAACTCGGTGATCGGCACCAGCGTCCAGTTCCCCAACGCGACGGGCACATCGCCCCAGACCAGCGGATCGCTGGAATCGCGCCTGAACGACTATCTCAACATCGCCGCTTTCAGTCAGGCTCCGGCATACACTTATGGCAACGTCAGCCGCACCATTCCGAATCGCGGCCCCGGCTGGTCCTTCATGAACGTCTCGCTCTTCAAGACCGTGACGGTCAAGGAGAAGTTCAACGCTCAGTTCCGTGCTGAAGCGTATAACCTGAGCAACACCCCGCTGTTCTTGGGTCCCGCCACCAGCATCAGCAACCCGGCGACGTTCGGCCACATCACCTCGCAGGACAATTATCCGCGTATCATTCAGCTCGGAGTCCGGTTCTGGTTCTGAGATCTGCGTAGGCCTTGCATGCTGGTCGTGGTGTCATAAGTGGTTATGACCCCACGACCTGCATGCTCTGCCGGAGTGCCTCTGCGTTACACTTCGGTAGAGCCCGCAACGGGCCGCCCCGGTCCTCGAAGTAGTTGAAGTTCGCCGCGGTTTTTGCCGGGGCAGGCTCCGTTTTGCGGGCTAATGAAAGCATGAAGGGCATCAAGGCCGTTTGCCTCCTCAGCGGAGGTCTGGATTCCTCCACCTGTCTTGGTTTAGCCGTCCGCGAAGGTTTCTCCTGCTACGCTCTCTCTTTCGATTACGGCCAGCGCCATCGGATCGAACTCGAATGCGCCGCCCGCGTTGCTCGCCACTTCCATGCCGACGAACACCGCACCGCGGTCATCGACCTGCGAGCCTTCGGATCGAGCGCCCTTACCGCCGACATCGCCGTTCCCAAGCATCGATCGCCCGATGAGATGTCGAAGGGCATCCCGGTCACGTACGTTCCGGCCCGCAACACTATCTTTCTCGCCTACGCGCTAGCTTGGGCGGAAGTTCTCGAATCCTCCGACATTTTCATCGGTGTCAACGCGATCGATTACTCCGGTTATCCCGATTGCCGCCCCGAATACATTGAAGCTTTCGAGCGCATGGCGAACCTCGCCACCAAGGCTGGCGTCGAGGGACGAACGCATACTCGGATCCACACACCTTTGTCCAAGCTCGACAAAGCCGGAATTGTGAAGCTGGGCGTGGGAGTAGGCGTCGATTTCTCCCTCACTCATAGCTGCTACGATCCCACTCCCGATGGCCGCCCCTGCGGCCAATGCGACTCCTGCCTGCTGCGCCGCAAAGGATTTGACGAAGCCGGAATTCCCGACCCGGTCGTCTATGCCGTATGAAGTACGCTGCATGAAGGTTTCGGAAATCTTTTATTCGATTCAGGGCGAAGGCATTCTCGCCGGGTTCCCCACCGTCTTCATTCGCCTCAGCGGCTGCAATCTCCGTTGCGTCTGGTGCGATACTCCATATACCTCATGGAACCCCGAAGGCCATGATATGAGCTTCGATGAAATCCTGGCCGAAGTACGCGCCTTCAACGCTGCTCACGCCGTCCTCACTGGCGGTGAGCCGATGATCTTTCCTGATTCCGTCGAGCTGACAAAGCGACTAAAACATGCCAGCCTGCACGTGACGATTGAAACCGCCGGCACCGTCTATCAGCCGGTTGTCGCGGATTTGATGAGCATCTCTCCCAAGCTGGCCAATTCTACGCCACGCCAACGCGAGGGCGGCAAATGGGCCGCGCAGCACGAGCGATTACGATACCAACCTGACGTTTTACGCCGGCTCACGTCTGAATATCCGTATCAACTGAAGTTCGTTGTGTCCGCGGAAGAGGACCTGGAGGAGATCCAACAAATCGTGCATGCGATCGGCGCCAATCCAAGCCATGTGGTCTTGATGCCCGAAGGCACCTCCTCCGAGACCATCCGCGAACGAGCCCAGTGGCTCGTCGAGCTATGCAAGCGCCACGCCTTCCGGTACAGCCCTCGCCTGCACATCGACATCTGGGGCAATCAGCGGGGAAAATAAGAGCCGTGCGCATCGCCATTCGAATGCTCTGGAAGGATCGAGGCTTCACCTTCGCGGCGGCGGGACTGCTGGCCGCAGGCATCGGCGTGACCACGCTCATTTTCAGCGCCGTCGACGCGATCGTCCTCCGACCGCTCCCTGTCTCTCATCCCGAGCAACTCGTCCGCCTGGTCCAGCGCGTTCCTCGTGCAGGCACGGTTAGCCAAATCCAGGTGGGCGCTTATGAGGATCTGCGCACTCGCTCCACCACTCTTTCCGCTTTATTCGGCGAGGAAGCGCTCGATGTCGCCATGAGCGAACCCGAACCCGCCGAGCAAGTCCGCGTACACTTTTCCACGCCGAATTTCTTCGACGTTCTCGGCGTCCACGCGGTTATCGGTCGAACTCTGGCGGCGGATGATGAGAGAGACGATCCCGGAGCCCCGCCCGCCGTTCTCAGCTACGAGTTCTGGCAACGGCGCTTCAATGGCGACAGAAGCGTTCTGGGCAAGACCATCCGCCTATCCCACACCCTGTTTGTCATCGTCGGAGTGACGCCGCGCGATTTCAACGGATTTGCGGCCGATACTGGTCCGGCGATTCGCATCCCGCTGCGTACCGCGCCGATGATCACTCAGGACTACGGGCCGCATGGCGAATACGTCCAGCTCGATCTCGGCGCTCGCATCAAGCCGGGCATCGCCCGGGAGCGGGCGCTAGAAGAGACGCGAGCGATCTGGAAAGCGGCCATCGGCCGTCTCGACAAGATCGGTTGGGGTGTCGAATATCCCTTGGAACTCGATCCGCTTGAGAACGGCACCTCCATCCTGCGCGACCGTTACGCCGCCGCTCTCAAGTTCCTAATCGCCTGCTCGGGGTTTCTTCTTGTCATGATTTGCGCCAACGTCGCAGGACTCCTCTTGGCGCGCAGTGCGGAGCGCCGCCAAGAGATCGCTGTGCGTCTGGCGGTCGGAGCGACGCGTGCACGGCTCGCCGGTCAAATGCTGATCGAGAGTTCTCTGCTCGCTGCCCTTGGCGTCATGGGAGGCATCGCGATGGCTGCCGCCCTGAACCCGCTGTTATCCCGCATGCTCCCGCCCATTCGAGATCTGGGCTCCACCCGACTGACGGTCTCGCTCCATGCTGGCATCGATCGCCGCGTTCTAATGTTCTCGCTCGCCGTCTCTATCGCCACGGCTTTCCTTTTCGGACTCGCCCCAGCCATCGCGGCGGCGCGAACCAGCCTCGATAGCATCCTCCGCGGAGCCCGCTCCACCCGTTCCCTCCATGGCCGCCAAGCGCTCATCCTCATTCAAGTCGCGCTGTGCACTTTACTTCTCTCCGGCGCGGGACTCCTCATCCGCACCTTCGAGCAGCTTCGCAATCTCAATCCCGGTTTTGATCCGAATCACGTAGTCACCTTCACGCTCGAGCCTGTCACCGCAGGCTACACCCGAGACCAGGAAATGGCTCTCGGCAAATCGCTTCTTGCGCGAATCCAGGAAATTCCGGGAGTCTCCTCGGTCGCCCTAGCCCAGCGTGGAGTCATGCGCGACCGAGGCCTGGGGAATACAATTGCGCCTGTCGGCCAATCCCCCACGTCCGCCGATGTCGTCGCGAACGGCGTCAACGGCGTCACGCCCGGATACCTCGAAACTATGGGGATGCACCTTTTAGCAGGGCGCAACTTTACCGGCATGGAAGATCCACGGGCGAGTCCCGCCCCGGTGCTGGTAAACCCGATGTTCGTCCAGCGTTACTTCCCCGGAATGGACCCCTTGGGCAAACGCTTTGGCGTGGCGCCCCCGGGTCAGATCGCGAAGCCGAACTTCGAAATCATCGGCATCGTTAACGATGCCAAGTATCGCTCGCTTCGCCAGCCCGTCATACCGATGATCTATAACTCCAATCCTTACGACGGCGGCCTGATCGTCGTTCACGTTCGCACGCGCGGCAAGCCGGAGGATGTAGTTCAGCCCGTCCGCCAAACCATCGCGTCGCTCGACCGAGCCCTGCCGATCCTCGAAATCGACACTCTCACCGCCGAGGTGGACGCGAGTGCGGCCGGTGAACGCCTCACTGCATCGCTGGGCTCGATCTTCGCGTTGCTCGCCGTTCTGCTAACCGCCGCGGGGATCTACGCTCTGCTCGCTTATGCGACCACCCAACGCCACCGCGAAATCGGCATCCGTATGGCTCTCGGCGCAACCGCAGCGAACATCAGTACTCTTATCGGCCGCCAGGCGCTCATCACGGTGACCGGAGGCGTGATCCTTGGCCTCGCCGCCGCCCGCGCGGCCGCTCCGTTGATCGCTTCGCTCCTTTACGGAATCGCTCCGGCCGATCCCCAATCCTTGCTAACCGCCGGTCTGTGCGTCCTCGCCATGGCCGCGCTCGCTGCCGCAATACCCGCCGCCCGCGCTGCCGGCATCGATCCCGCCTTGGCTCTTCGCGACGATAATTAATTGTGTATTGATATCCGATATCAAATGGCGATATCATATCCCCGTGCC
>JASHRP010000097.1 GCA_030037375.1 Bryobacteraceae bacterium
TATTCTCCGCGCTACCAGTAATTCCAAGTTTTTTTAATCCCAATAAAACCTTAATAGCTTCAGAATCAGCATGACGAATCATCGCACTAATCGTTATCTGTCCGCCCCGCCGGGTGCAGTTTTTCCGGCGATTCACCTCATTTTCGATCTTGCCGCTCTCATCGTCGCCTGGATGATCACCTTTGAACTCAGGCTTGGGCTAAACCAATACATGTCCCGGACGATCACCCGGGCCGCAATGCACACCGCCGCTCCCCCGCTGGCTGGTCTGCTGGTCCTGTGGTTGTTGGCCGCCCTCTCGCTGAAGGTTTACCGCGAAGAGGTGGACACCTCCACCGTATCCGCCCTGCTAAGCACCATGAAATCGACCATTTTGGTGAGCACGCTGGTGATCGTGGTTACTTTCTTCTCCTGGCAGCTCGGTGGAGAGCGGTCCCGAGCCTTCGTGTTGATGTTCGCGCCGATTAGTTTCGTGCTGCTGGTTGGGTCCTTGTACTCGGCTCTGCTTGCCACAGCTTTCATCACCCGGATGTGGGGCTCTGGCCCGAAACGTTTAGCGGTCCTGGGCATCGGAGCGGGAGCGCGAGGAATTGTCGAAACCATCCTTGAATCGGCGGGAGAGCAGGTTTCCTTGTGCGGACTGATTCTGCCGGAAAGCGCAGCGGCGGCGGCCACGGCCGCGGCCGGGTCTAGCCAATCCGCGGGAGTCGCTCTCGAAACTCTTCCGGTTCTTGGGACCAGCGATCACCTGGCTGAGGTGATCAACCGCGAATCCATCGACCGCATCATCATCGCCGGCGGAGTGACGGAACCGGAAATCGAACATTGCGGATGGGTCACGCGGCGCATGGGGGTCACCGTCAGCCGTCCGATACAGTTCGCGAGAACCGACGTTCTGGTGAGGCACCAGCGCGAATTCGGACTGGATTTTATCGACGTTTCGGCCGCGCCGTTCACGCAACGGCAAGAGATCTTGAAGCGCGCGATCGATCTGGGCGGGTCTTTGCTGTTGTTGACGTTGCTCATGCCCTTGTTCGCTTTCATCGCCTTCGCGATTCGAGCGACGTCGGCTGGCCCGGTCTTTTACAAGGCCCGGCGCGTGGGCAAAGGCGGCCGTTATTTCACGTTCTGGAAATTCCGCTCCATGTATATCAGCGGACCCAGCCGCAAGGAATTGAAGCGGCGCAACGAAACCTCGGGACACCTTTTCAAAATCCGCAAAGACCCGCGGATCACTCCAGTCGGTCGAGTGCTTCGCCGATTCAGCCTGGACGAGCTTCCGCAACTACTGAACGTCTTGGCCGGCGATATGAGCCTGGTCGGCCCGCGTCCGCTGCCCGTGGAAGATCTGGACCCGGACGGAATGAGTAATGAATTTGCACAGTGGGCCGAACAGAGGTCCCATGTCCGCCCGGGGATCACCGGCTTATGGCAGGTAAGCGGGCGCAGCGAACTGCCCTTTTCAAGAATGATCGAGCTCGATCTGGAATACATCCAGCAATGGTCGCTTGCCCTCGATTTGAAACTCTTGTTTCTCTACACTCCCCGGGCGGTTCTGTCGGCGCGCGGAGCTTATTGAAGGAGTAATGCCTTGACCTTCCAACTCCAAACGCCGTTAAAGCAGAATGTCGTGGGCGTCGGCGTCAGTGCGACCAGCTACGAAGAAGTGACGGCGATCTGCCGCAATTGGATCGCGCAGCGGCGCGCGGGGTTCCCCAGCCGCGCTCGCTATATCTGCGTGGCGTCGGTCCACGGAATCATCACCGCGCGCGACGACCGGCGCGTGAGAGAGATCTTGAATCAGGCCGATATCGTCACTCCGGACGGGATGCCTTTGGTTTGGGCGTTGAGATCCTTCGGAGTCAAGAAGCAGCAGAGAGTCTACGGTCCGCAGCTCATGCTCCACCTGTGCAAGAGCGCGGCGGAGCATGGTCATCGCGTCTTCCTCTATGGAGGCACTCGTGAAAGTCTTAGCGACTTGCGCACCCGGCTGCTCTCGAAGTTTCCTTCGCTGGTAATTGCGGGGCAATATTCACCGCCCTTCCGGCCGCTCACTAACCCTGAGACAGAGTATGTCCGCGAAGTAATCCGGGAATCGGAAGCCGAGCTCGTATTCGTCGGCATCAGCACGCCCAAACAGGAGCAGTGGATGCACGCCAACCGGGAGGCTCTCCCGGGAGTCGTGATGATCGGGGTGGGAGCCGCATTCGATTTCCATGCTGGCCGCGTTCGCCAAGCCCCCGCGTGGATTCAACGGAATGGATTGGAGTGGTTATTTCGCCTCGCAATGGAACCTGCGCGGTTGTGGCGGCGGTACTTGCTGGTCACGCCTCGCTTTTTGCCCTTATGGGCGCTTCAGCGAGCCGGATTGCTCTGGCAAGACCCGCAAGCTGGCGCGGCCACACTCGACCGATAACTGAAAGGAGCTTAAATGCAGAAGAAAGTTGTAGTCACGGGAGCCGGCGGCTTCATCGGCCATCACCTCGTGAAGTATCTGGTAAAGCGTGGATATACGGTCCGCGGCGTCGATATCAAGCTGCCTGAATACGAGCCGACCGCGGCGCACGAATTCGAGTTGCTGGACCTTCGCCGGTGGTCCAACTGTTTGCAAGCCACGCGCGGGGTTTCGGAGGTCTACGCTCTTGCGGCGGAGATGGGCGGAATCGGTTTCATCGAGACACACAAAGCGGAGATCGTGCGCGATAGCTCGTTGATTAACTTGCACACAATCGAAGCGGCTCGCCTGAACGGGGTGCAGCGCCTTCTCTTTACCTCCAGCGCCTGCATCTATCCTGGCTATCTGCAAAAGGACGCGGACGTGAAGCCGCTTCGCGAAGAGGATGCGTATCCAGCCGACGCCGAAGACGGGTACGGCTGGGAGAAGCTGTACATGGAGCGAACCTGCCGTCATTACCGCGAGGACTTCGGGCTGGAAACCCGTGTCGTGCGCTTCCATAATATTTTCGGTCCGCTGGGCACCTACGACGGCGGCAGGGAGAAGAGTCCCGCGGCGATATGCCGGAAGATCGCTCTGGCCGAAGACGGCGGCACGATCGAAGTGTGGGGCGATGGACAGCAAACTCGCTCCTACTGCTACATCGACGACTGTGTCGAAGGCATCTACCGATTGATGCGCAGCGATTATCCACACCCGCTCAACTTGGGCCAGGACCGGCTCATCTCCATCAATGAGCTGGTTCACCTGGTCGCGGCGATCGCGGGAAAGAAGATTTACCTCCAACACGATTTAACCAAGCCTCAGGGAGTCCGCGGACGGAATAGCGACAACAGCCGCCTGCGTGAGGTCCTTCAATGGGAACCGAGCGTCTCCCTCGAAACGGGCTTGGCGCGGACTTACGAATTCATCGTGGGCGAACTCGAAAAGACCGGACGGCTCCCGATCACAACCATGGCCGCGGCGTAGGCCGGAGACACAGTGACGCCGGCAACGCAGCGTGAATGGCGGAGAGCTTGAAATCGCATCGGGTTTTTGCGGTCGTCGACCAGATGGTGGTAAGTCTTGGGAACTTCGTCACCAATTTTGCGATCATCCGGAGTCTCGCGCCCGGCGATTTCGGGATTTATGCGGCGCTATGGAGCCTGATGCTGTTGCTCAATACGCTGCAGTCCTCACTGATCGTTCACCCGATGCTGGTGACTGCCGCGTCGGCCCCCGGCGCTCGCGCTCGAAAATACTTTACCGCCGGGCTTGGGGCCACGACGGCGTTGATGATTCCCCTGGCGGCGATCGCGGTCATCGCCGCCGCCGTCCTTCACGCCGTACATTTGGCGGCCTGGATCGTGCCGGCGCTGCTGGCGTGGCAGCTCCAAGAAGGAACCCGGCGCGCGCTCACCTCTCAGGAGAGGTACCGTGATTGCCTCCTCGGGGACTCGGTCAGCTATCTGGGGCAGGCCGCGTTGGTCTTTCTTCTCGCGTCCGCTGGAATGCTATCGTTGCCCGCCGTATTTGCTTGCATGATGGGAACCTCGTTCCTCGCTGGATTGATCCAAACGTGCCAAATTCGCCCGGCCGCTATCGGTGTCCGCGAGTTTGTGGACTCGATCCGGGAGTTCTGGAAGATCGGAAACTGGATCGCGAATCTGAACATAGTTGCCACGGTGACGACGGTCGCCATGCCTTGGTACCTGACGCTGTTGCGGGGACCCGTGGCGGCGTCCGGCTATCAGGCGTTGCTTTATGTCACCGGAATGGTGCAGCCGCTGGTGACCGGCATCGGCTCGCTGGTTGCCGCAAGTACGGCTCGGGCGATGGCTGCGGGAATAATCCGATCGTCGCTGCGCGAGATCTCACGGCCGGTGCTCTTGGGCGCGGGGGCAATTTCCTTATATGGGATTTTTCTGTCGCTCTTTCCATCGACCGTTTTCACTGTGCTCTTCCGCTCGCGGTCTCCCTACGCCGAACTTGCGCCCCTGTTGCCGATTTTCGCGGTTGCCGGGCTTCTGCTTTATCTGTCGCAGATGTTCGCGGAGGCGCTGGTCGGCATGCGGGAGACGCGGTCGGCATTCCTCTGCCAGCTCGGCGCGTCCCTGGCCTGCGCTGCCACCGCCGTTGTCTTAGTCCCTTTAAGACCCGCCTGGGGCGCGGGAATGGCGCTGATCGCCGCGAGCCTGACTCGCCTAATCGCGGGGGCCATTTTCCTTCCCCACGTCGTGTGCGCGCCGGAAAGGCGGCGGCTGGTCGAGAAACCGGCGACTGCGGACGAACTTGCGCTATGAGAATCGCGATCTTCGACTATCTTGTGACTGCTACGAATCCCGCGGGGAGTTGCCATCTCAAGATGATCGAGTCGCTGTGTCACGAGCATCAATTCACGGTTTTCTCCGTGCGCTTCGAAAATCCTTGTCCGGACAGAATCGAATGGGTTCGCATCCCCGTGCCGCGGCGTCCTCTGGCGCTGCTTTTCGTCCTATATCACCTGCTCGCGCCGCTTTGGTATTGGGCCTATTGCCTCCGGCGCCGCGTCCGCTTCGATTTAGTGCAGGCTATCGAGAGTAACTCGGTTCTTGGCGATATCTGTTACGTCCACTTCTGCCACGCAGCTTACCTGCGTGAGCACTGGAGCGATTCGGGCATGCGCGGGCTGCGCGGCCTCCTGCGTTATATCGACCATAAGCTTCACGCGCTAATGGAGCCTGTGGTTTACAAGCGCGCGAAGGCCCTGATCGTGCCTTCCCGCGGTTTGGCGCGGGAAATCGCACGCGAGTATCCCTGGCTAACCGAGAAAATCGCTGTCGTCGCGAATCCGGTAGACCTGCAATGGTGGCAGCGGCCCGCGGACTTCGAGGCCACAGCGATACGGCGCGAGTACGGCTTGGGAAGAGACAGCTTTGTGCTCGCTTTTGTCGCCCTGGGCCAATTTGAGCGCAAGGGACTTCCCATACTTTTGGACGCGCTTTCGAAGTTTCCAGATCGCCAACTCCAGTTATTGGTGGTTGGCGGAGAGAGGAGTTCCGTGGCGCCGTACGGCCGGAAGTGTCAAGCCCTCGGTATCGGCGGTCGCGTCAAGTTTACCGGCATGCATCGGGATATTCGCCCGTTCCTGTGGGCCGCGGACGCCTTCGTCCTGCCGTCCTCCTATGAAACGTTTTCCTTAGTCTCCGTGCAGGCCGCGGCGGCCGGTCTTCCACTGCTCGTGTCGCGCCTCCATGGAGTGGAGGACTTCCTGAAGGACAACACGAACGGCATCCTCGTCAGGCGTTCGCCGGAGGATATTCAGCGTGGGATTGCCGCCGTGCGATCGCTGCCGCGAGCCGCGCGGGAATCCATGGGACGCAAGGCCCAGCAGGACGTTGAGCGATTTGCAGTCCCGCAGTTCATCGTGGCCTGGCAGGAGTTTTACCGGAGCTTGTCTCAAGCCTCGCGGATGTCCGTAAAACAGGAAGCTTAGGCGACTGTGAGCACGCCGCTAAAACAGACTGAACGGTCCGATCGACAGGCATTGCACCTGGGTGTTGCCGCCGGTCGACGGGTTTTGGCCCGGTGCCCCAGCCGTTGCCTGGGCCAATCCGATAAAGCTGTTATTGGTGACGATCGCCCCGTTGAGGGAGCCCGGGCTGTTGGCGTAGATGCCGCTGCCTTGCGACACTCCAGTGGCCCGCACCGTGTTGCTGTCATAGACCGATTGGGCGTTGCTTCCTGCGTCGCCATTGACGCGGATCCCGATGAATCCCGGAACCGGCGACGAGTTAAATACTTGCAGCATGATGTTGTTGCTGGTTACGGACACGGTGCCCGCTGGCGGAGTGATGCCGATTCCCGTGAACGTATTCGTGCCGTCATTGGCCCAGGAAGCGGATCTGATAATGGTGTTCTGAGTGATCTGAGAACCCTGCCAGTTGGGGGTTCCAATGTCGATTCCAAGCGACTGAGCTTCGGCGATGTAATTCCCTGTAATGACCGTGGATTGCTTCGAATAAGGCGAGTTCGTCACGGAGATGGCTTCCGTCGAATCGAACAGGAAGTGATTGTTTTGGATCGTTGTGTTGGGCGCTTCCACGGTGGCGCCAAGAGCGAAGTTCGTGACCAAGTTGTCGCTCACCAAAGCGCCCGGAGAACCAATCTCGATCCCAACTCCGCCGGCGCCTTCAACCACATTGCCGCTGATCTGCGCCATCGTTCCGGAGAAGATGGAGATTCCAAAGAATTGGCTGCCGGCGGAAGGAAGCCAGTTCGTAAACACGTTCTGATTCACCACCACCGCTCCCGGCTGAGGGGTTCCCATTCCCACGACTTCGATTCCCATGCGTGCCAGATTCTCTCCGTTGTTGTTGGAGATCTTGAGACTTTCCCCGTAGGGGAAGGAAACCGGGTTGAAGGTGACCATGATGGCGTCATCCGCCATGATGTGGTCGAAGTGATTGTTGGAGATCACCAGGTGATCCGGGCTGAACAGCGCGATACCCCCGCTGCAGTTCGAAAACATGTTTCCCGTAATCGTCGATTGATCCAAGGTTCCGGGACTGAAGATCGCGGGTTGGCCGACGGAGTTGACCGCGGCGATGTTCTGAATCAGGATGCCGTTGGCGTAGAGCGCCGTTGTGTTACTTGCGAAGTCGATCCAGAACGCGCTGCCTACGTTGTTTCCATCCAGCGTCAGGCCAGTGATTGCCACATTACTCGGATAGGGATCGCGCAGACTGAATACGGGAGATCCGCCCGCGGCTTGGCCGCTCAGCCGCACGGTTGCCGAGCCGGTGTAATTCCGGTTCGAGAGCAAATAGATCGTGTGACTTACCAGATATGTGTAAGACGAGGCTCCAAAATCGACTGTGGAGCCGACCGGGGCGCTATTGATAGCGGATTGAATTGCCGTGGAATCGTCAGTAGAACCATCGCCGCGAGCGCCGTATTGCTGCACCGAAACCGTCTGAGCAAAAGCGAATCCCGCGAACGCAACGGCTACCAGGAATGAACGCACACTTACAGAACGAAGAAACACCGGGGATGTTTACCTCCAGAGAGAACTACCTGAGTTGGCCAACTCCGAAGCTAACTAATCGTCGGAACGTTGGAGCCACTTTAGGACACGGGCGCAATCAGCGGCTGCGGGGTCCCTGCTCTTACTTGTTTAATGATTACCTTCTCACATTCGCGGCTCTCTGTCTAGTGAAAAGTGAGCGGATCACACGGCCGGCACGCGCGCGTTTTCGCGGCGCGAAACGTACATCGTTTATATCGCTGGAGCTTCATCAAGGAGTGAGCTGATGCTCTGGAAATTGGCAAACCACCGTGATCCATCGTCGCTGGCAGCACGCCTGCGCAAGCGGCGGCTGGAGCACTGCCGGATGATCGTCCATTCTATTCCCCGTCCCATCAAAGTGTTGAATGTCGGGGGCGGCGAAGAAGAGTGCGTATCGATGGGTCTTGCGGGCGAGCCGGGCGTCATGGTCACCGTATTAAATCGCACCGGATTCCAAGTGTCTCATCCAAATATCGTTAGCTTAATCGGAGACGCGCGCGACATGCGCGAGTTCGCCGACCAGGAGTTTGATTTCGTTTTCTCCAACTCGGTCATTGAACACGTCGGCGGCGATGATGACGTTCGCCGAATGGCGAATGAACTGCGTCGAGTAGCTAAGCGCTACTACGTGCAAACGCCCAATCGCTACTTTCCCATCGAGCCACACTTCTTGTTCCCTTGTTTTCAATTCCTTCCCATTCAGGTCCGCGCGGCATTGCTTCAGCGCTACCGGTTGGGCTGGATGGAGAGGCAGCCCGATCCCGCAGCGGCGGAACAGGAAGTGCGTTCCATAAATCTCCTTTCTAAGAAGCAAATGCGGGCCCTGTTCCCCGATGCGACCGTGACATATGAGCGCACCTTCGGGCTCGCAAAATCAATTTTGTCGCTTAAGGCTGCTCCCTGAGACAGTAGGGCAACACGGAAACGTAGATTCAGATGATCACGCGAAACATCGCGAGAACCTATCCGGATGCGTGGCCCCGAGGCGCCACAGTCGCGCAGCGAGTGGACCTCAGCACTCGGACGCGTGTCAGGTTCTTGTTCTTCGCGGAGCTGCTGATCGGCGGATATCTCGCGTTCGGCCGCCTTTTCGCGCATGCGGGGATCGCGCCGTTCTATCCCGCGGAGCTTTTCTTGAGCGCCACCTTCGTGTTCGGCGGCGCCGCGTGGCTGCAACTGTATTTCCGGCAGCTTGGATCGGGGATGCCGGCCGCGGTGATGAGCGCCGGCTTCTTTGGGTGGGGTTTGATCGAGGTAATTCGCGGCATCCTGGCCGGCTACAGCTTTCTCGAAAGCATGCGTGGACTGGCAACCCACTACTACGTCTTCTTGTTCTTTATCGGATGGGAGCTAGCCCCCCGGACCGATGTTCGCTGGTTCCTGCGGATGTTGCGGCGCACTTCCGCGGCCGTGGTTGCCGGCGGTCTTCTGACCGCGGCTTTGTCGCACTATATCGGCGACGGGCCTTTAGGTGTATTGCTGAGCCCGCCTGCGATGCCAGCCTACACTGGAACGGCTCTGCTAGCGTTCGCGCCGGCCCTGGGTCCTATGTTCTACCCCCTCTTCGGCGGCACGATCGCCACGCTTCTCCTCAATCCCGGGAGAGCGGCTTGGCTCAGCATGATCGCCGGAGGCTTCCTGGCCTCCTTCGCGGCAGGACCGGTGGTCCGCCGCCGGTTGTTGATTTTGGCGATCGCCTTTGCGGTGCTGATCGTCGCAATAGGGCCGCTGTTGCCGGTAACCGAGGGCCGTGGCGGCACACTCTCGCCTCAGTGGTTGATGGCTCGGATGGCGACGCTTGTGGATCCAGATGCGGCCGAGCAAATGATCGCAGCGGACGGGACTTCGGCCGATGTCGCGGCGATTCGGGCGATCTCCGGAACAAAGGAATGGCGGAAGCGCTTCTGGCAAGCGACGTTTGACTCCTTGGACGCTGAGGGGCTGTGGCTGACCGGGCACGGCTATGGATTCTCGCTTGGCACGTTGATCGGTATCGACGTTCACACGCCGCACAATTTCGCGGTTTATCTGCTCGGCTACACAGGCTGCGTGGGACTTGCCCTGTACCTCGGTTTGATACTTGCCTTTGCCGGATCGTTCTTAAGCTTGCCGCGAAGCCCCTTCCGCCCGTTTTTGATCGGTCAGCTCGCCGCCACGTTGATTGTTGCGTCGTTCGGAAACGGACTCGAGACTCCGTTCGTGGCGGTCCCTTTTTATCTCGTGATGGGGCTCGCGTACGGACTCGCGCGAGCGCAGGCGGGAGTGGCCGATGCGTAGAGTCCTGTTCGTGGCGCCCCATCTTTACGGCTCCATGCGCCTGCTGGCCGACAACATTCGCCATTTCGACCTCAACCGGTACCAGGTCACGATTCTCGTTCTCGAGCCGCCGATGACGTTGCAAGATGAGTTTCCCGAGGGGATTCGGATCGTGACCGTGGATGACTCGGCCGCTCACACGCAGGCCGGCTACCCAACCAAACCCAGCAGCTTGGCCGCTTGGGCTCACCGCTTTGTCCGCATCTGGCGGGAGGCTGGCCAGCACGATCTCGTCGTGAGCTGGGCTGAGTTGACGCCGACCTACATTACCGCCGCGGCCGCGGCGCTGGCGCGAAAGCCGGCTATCGGCTGGGTACATATTCACTTGTCGAGAACCTTCGCGCTCCGCATTCGTCCCCGCTGGTCGCATAGGCTGGCCATTCGCCTGTGCTACCCGGTTCTTCGTCGGGTCGTGGGTTGCTCGCGTCCCGTCAGCGTCGATCTCCAGTCCGCCTTCGGTCTGAAAAACGTAACCTGCATCTCCAACACCATCGATCTGGAGCGCGTTCGCCGGCAGGGGGCTGAGGAGATCGATCCGGACCTGCGCGAGGTTTACTCGCAAGGCGCGCCGGTGGTGATTAATGTCGCGGCGTTGGAGCACCAGAAGGGGCAAGAAGTGCTCTTGCGCGCCCACGCTAAATTGCTCGCGAAAGGCGTCGATCACCGCTTGGTTCTGGTAGGCGAAGGAGCTCGCAAGGACGCACTGAGCGCTTTGGCTCGGGACCTGGGCGTATCGGGCACAGTGCTCTTTGCCGGTTTCCGAAGAAACCCGTATTCGCTGATCGCTCGCGCTTCAGCTCTTGTGTTGAGCTCTCACATGGAAGGATTCGCGCTGGTAATCGCGGAAGCGTTGGCCTTGGGAGTTCCCGTTGTTTCGACGGATTGCGAGGCGGGTCCGCGCGAAGTCCTCCAAGACGGCCGCCTGGGATTGCTGGTGCCGGTTAACGACGACCAAAAGCTCGCGGAGGCGATGGAGCGGGTGCTATTGGAAGCCGCGCTTCGCAGACAGCTCGCTAACTCGCGTGGCGAGTGCGGCCACGTGGACGCCGCCAATAGCGCGACGCAGATCGAATCGCTGTTCGAACAGGTGCTTCTCGAAAGCGCGTAAACATGTCGTCTGAACGCCCATTGCGGGTTTTAATTGTGCATAACTCCTACCGCCAGCCGGGCGGCGAGGACCGCGTCTTCGAACTCGAGCAAAGGCTGCTGCAGGCGCGCGGTCATCAGGTTTACCGGTTTCAGGACCATAACGAGCGCATCTCGCAGATGGGCAGTCTGAAACTCGCCTTCAACACGATTTGGAACCGGCGCTGCTATGGCGACGTCGTCGCGGTTCTTCGCCGAAATGAAATCGACGTCGTCCACGTGCATAACACCTTCCCGTTGATCTCGCCGTCTGTTTACCATGCCGCAAGAAGCGCGAGGGTTCCCGTGGTTCAAACGCTGCACAACTACCGTCTTTTGTGCCCCGACGCCAAATTAATGAAGGACGGCAAGCTCTGCGAAGAATGTCTCGGGAAAAAATTTGCTTGGCCCGGAGTTCTTAACGGATGCTATCAGCACAGCCGGCGCGCTACGGCGGTGACGGCGGCCATGACGGCGGCGCACTCCATTCTTGGCACCTGGTCTGACTGTATCGACCGTTACGTCGCGCTTACAGACTTCGCTCGAATGAAGTTCATCCAGGGCGGATTACCCGGCGAAAAGATCGCCGTGAAACCGAATTTCGTCGATCCCGATCCCGGCTGCGGCGACGGCCAAGGCGAGTATGCCCTGTTAGTTGGAAGGCTTGCCCCCGAGAAGGGAATCGCCACGCTGCTGGCGGCATGGAATCTGCTGGGCGGCGGCATTCCGTTGCGCATCGTCGGGGATGGCCCACTGTCGGACCAGGTCCGCCAGGCTGCTAGCGAGAATGCGAACATCGTTTGGATGGGCTCGCTCGCTCCCGAGCTCGTCAAGCAGCAAATGCGCGGTGCGCGATTCCTGATCTGCCCCTCGATTTGGTACGAGAGCTTCGGAATGATCATCGTCGAAGCCTTTGCCACCGGCCTTCCGGTTATCGCCAGCAACCTCGGCGCGATGGCGGAGCTGATCGATCAGGAAAGAACCGGCCTTCTCTTTTCGGCGGGGGATTCCGAAGATTGCGCGAGGGCCGTGCGATACGCGATCTCCCAGCCCAGCTTGCTGAATTACATGCGCAAGCAGGCCCGTCAGGAGTATGAACGGCATTACACGGGCCCGCGAAATTACGACATCCTGATGTCGATCTACGCCGGTGTAAGACGCCGGACAATTCCGCTATCGCAAGGACAACAAAGAAATGAGTCAATCATCCAGTTCCGCTCCGACCCTATCGCCAAGCGAGTTAGTCGGTCGACGGAGTGACGTCATCTGTTGCAATGTCGGCGAGGAGGCTGTCCTTCTCGACCTCGCATCGGGCATCTACTTCGGGTTGGATCCGGTGGGATCGAGGATCTGGAGCCTGATGGAGAACCCTCGGCCGATTAGCGAGATTCGCGACGAACTGCTTAAAGAGTACGAAGTGGATGAGGCAACGTGCGAAACGGAGGTTCTGAGATTCCTGAGTCAGACAGCCGAACGCGGCCTTATAGAATTCGCGGCTAAACGATGAACTTGTGGCCCCATCCACGAATTCTGCGAAAGCTGATCCTAATGGATCGCCGCCGGCGGCGGCTGGTCTTTCAAGCTTTTGTGGTGGTCGCGGGAGCGCGGGCGCTGCTCGCCATGTTGCCGATGCGCAGAGTGCGTCCCTTGATGCCCGTATTCGCGAGAGTTGCGGCTCCTCGGCCAAAACCAGCGCCGGTGGATGAAGTGGTCCGGGCTTTGACTATTGCGAATCGGAGAGTTTCCGGGGCTTGCCTAAGCAATGCGCTAGCGGCGGAGGCGTTCCTTACGCGATACGGTTATGCGCCCGTGCTCAGGATAGGCGCGACGCTAACGAGCGGCAGCCTTACGGCACACGCATGGGTGGAACACGGCGGCGAGGTAGTAATCGGCGGACCGGAGTCCGTAGTGCGGCAGTATTCGCCGTTCCCAAATCTCGACGCGTTTAATACCAGCGGTCTAAAAACATGAGCGGAATCGTAGGGTTATTTCGAAGAGACGGACAGCCGGTTTGCCAGGAAACGGTCGCGGGAATGCTCGCGACAATCGCACACCGTGGTCCGGATGGCTCTGGAGTCTGGAGTGACGGGCCGGCCGGCCTTGGCCATTGCATGTTGTGGACGACGCCGGAATCGCTGAACGAGAAGCTGCCGAAGCAGGATGCAGCCCGCGGCGTGACGATAACGTGCGACGCGCGAATCGACAATCGCAGCGAATTATTCGAGACTTTGGGGCTACGCGAGTCGGAAGCGAATCTCTCAGATAGCGAACTCATTCTTGGAGCCTTTCAGAAGTGGGGCGAAGATTGTGTCAGCCATCTCGCGGGCGATTTCGCATTCGCCATCTGGGATGCGCGGGATCAAAGCGTGTTTTGCGCCCGCGATCCCATGGGCGTGAAATGCCTGTATTACTTCCTCTCGGACCGGCTGTTTGCGTTCGGATCCGAAATCAAGGCAGTAACGCAGCTTTGCGAGATCCCGCGGCGGCTGAATGAAGTCCGGGTGATGGATTATCTCGTCAACCTATTCGACGACCGGACTAATACCTTTTACAAGGACATCTTGCGGCTTCCCGCCGCGACCACCCTCACCGTGGGCCGGCAGGCAACCCGGACATCGAAATACTGGTCGCTCGATCCTTCCCGTGAATTAAAGCTCCGCTCCGACGCGGAGTACGCCGAGGCGTTCCAGAACTGCTTTCTCGAATCGGTGCGTTGCCGGCTCCGCTCCGCGCATCCCGTCATTTCGTCGCTCAGCGGAGGCCTGGATTCCTCCTCGATCACGTGCGCGGCTCGCCACATTTACGATGCCGGGGGAAAACAGTCGCCGCTCGATACGGTATCGCTCATCTTCCCTGGATTGCCGAAAGAGGATCTGCGCTACATCGATGAGCGCAAGTATATCGATGCGGTTCTGAGGTCTGGGAATTACAGCCCCCACTATGTCGAGGCAGACCGGCTCACGCCGCTGAAGGACGTGCAGCGGATACATCGGCACCTGGATGAAGCGTTCTTCGCCGGAAATCTGTATCTGCACTGGGAGATGTACCGGGTGTCGAACGCCAATGGAAATCGCATTTTCCTGGACGGGCTCGACGGCGACACCACCATCTCGCATGGGTTTGAGTACCTGGCTGATCTGGTCCTCGGATTCCGCTGGCGAACGCTGACCCGAGAAGTCCAACTGATCCGCCGGAACCTTGGTATTGGCCGCAAGCAGGTTCTCCGCGACTACTGTTTGAAGCCGGTCTGCCCCACCTTTCTCTACAAGGCTTGGGATTGGGCCCACGGACGGTTCCGCGACTCGCGGATCACCGGGGAGCTGATCACGCCGGAGTTTCGGGAAAGGCTTCGCCTAACGGAGCGGGTGAATTCGTTCCTGGTGGGAAGCCGGTCATGCACCAGAACCGCCCGCGAGAAGCATTGGGAGATGCTGAACTTTTCTCTGTTCAGCTACGCCCTGGAGATGGCCGACAAAGCCTCCGCCGCTTTCAGCGTCGAGGCGCGATATCCCTTTTTCGACCGGCGTCTGATCGAGCTGTGCCTCGCCCTTCCGGCCAGGCAGAAGCTTCAGCAAGGATGGAGCCGCTGGATTCTGCGGCGGGCGATGGAAGGCATTCTTCCCAAGGAGATCCAATGGAGGCCGGCCAAGGGCGATCTCAGTCCGAATTTCTATCGAAAGTTGATCGAAGGCGATCGGGAGATTCTCGACAAGACGGTGCAATCGCAAGTTCTCGCGCCGTACGTCGATCTGCCCGCGATTCAAGCGGCCTACCAACGCTATAAATCGGCTCCCCTCAATTCCCATATGGATTCATCTCAATTGTTCGCGGCAGCCAATCTGGCGGTGTGGCTGGAAAGCGTGCAATTAGCGGCTTGACGCGGCTAGCGCCGTACCAACGGCGCCGGGCTCGTCCATTTCCGAGGAAAGGAGGTTAATAACAATGAACGAACGAAAGACTTGGAATCAGCCCACGCTGATCGAGTTCGGCAACGTGGAAACTATCACGCTGGCCGCCAACAAGGTCTTCGGCACTGGCGACTCTTTTACGTTCCAGGGCCAGACGACAAGACTCAGCGGCTGAACCAACAGACGCTCCCTTGGCCTCAAGCTCGAGGGTCCGGCAGGGGAGATTCCTTTGGAGCCTCCCCTGCTCGATATTTTTTGAGGATCATGCATACATATTTCGCTTACGGTCTTTGCATCAGCTCCGAGATACCGCTTCTGGAGTTCCAGCCCCATCGCGGAACCGCAAATGTCTTCGTACGGTATGTTCCGGAGCCTACCGGCCGGCCTGTTCCCGCCGAGCGCGATTACGACGTGGAGATCGACCAGGGTCGAGCGCGCTTCTGGTTTCGGGATGCAGGCGAGTTCCTGGTTCTCGACGGCAGATCGATTCTAGTGCATCCCATGCCGGGCGCGGACGAAGGATTGCTCCGGCTGTACATCGAAGGAATGATCATGGCGATGCTTCTCTATCAGAGAGGAGCTTCCGTGTTGCACGCCAGCGTTGTGAAGATCGGCTCGCGCGCCGTCGCATTCGCCGGACACGTCGGCGCGGGAAAGTCGTCGCTCGCCGCAGCCATGCACGCGCGCGGGTATCCGGTGATCAGCGACGACAACGCTGCTATTCACATTGCCGATGGCCGCGCGATCGTCCACCCCGCTTACCCCTGCGTGAAACTCTTCCCCGCCATTGCTGAAATGCTCGGCTTCGGCAACGACAATGTGCGCGCGCTTCACGAATCGCAAAAAAAGATTGCCGGCATCGTCCGCGGCGGTTTTTCCTCCCGTCCATTGCAGCTCGAACGCCTGTATTGTCTCGGGCGGCAGCATCCACCCGAAATCCGGCCCGTATCAGCGTCGCAGTTGATTATCGAGCTTCTTCGCAATTCCGTTCCCACGCGATGGGGATGCCGCGGCGACCGCGAACACCTTCAACGTTGTGGCGACGTGGCGCGGGTCATCAAGGCCTTCACCGTGAAAACCTTCGATACATTGGACGCGCTTCCAGAGCTCGCGCGGCGGATCGAGATGCACTGCGGAGCGGGCGAGAAGGCCGCCAATACGTCCCTCGGACTCATAGACCCACGGGAAGCCCTAGCGTTTTAAAGCGCGCATGAAATCAGCCAATGGCCGGCCACGGTTCCGGCCTATACTCCGAACCTGCCGCCTAATTTGGACCGCCGCACGCGGTCAAACCATCGCCTGGACAATCATTCTTGTAGTCCTGGGCGTGCTCCCGGTCGCGACTGTTATTTGGATCAGACTCCTGGTTGACAGCCTTGTGGCTGGCCTTCGCGCGGGCGTGTCATGGACCGCGATGCGGCCCGCCGCGGAATACGCTGGACTCGTATTCGGAACCGCGCTGCTTATCGAGCTGGCGCAGAGCGCGCTCGAATGGACGCGAACGTCTCAAGCGGAGCTAATCCAGGATTACATCAGCGCCTGCATCCACCGAAAGTCGGTGGAAGTCGACATGGCGTTTTACGAGTCTCCGGATTACTACGACACCCTCTATCGCGCGAGAGACGATGCCAATACGCGTCCCGCCCTGCTCCTAGAACACCTCGGATCAGTCGTTCAGAATTCGATCACTGTTGTCCTGCTGACGTTGTTGGTCGCAAGATACTCGCCTTGGTTGATCCTGGTGATGATCTTTAGCGTTGCGCCCGCGTTTTTTGTGGTCGCGCATTTTAACTGGCTGCAACACAAATGGTGGATCGAGACGACCACGGAGAGGCGATGGCTCCAGTATTACGACCAGAAGTTCACCACTTCCGCCGCTGCCGCGGAGATGCGTCTGTTTCGGCTCGGACCCGTCTTTGAGCAGGCATTTTCCGGCTTACGCAAGAGCCTTCGCGAACAGAGATTGCGTCTGGTGCTGAGGCAGAGCGCCTCGCGCATGGGGGCGGCGCTCGCCGGGCTCGCGGTGGTGGGCCTGGCATTGGCTTGGATGGGCTGGCACACGTTTCATGGCTCGACCACGCTAGGCGATCTCACGCTGTTTTACCAGGCCATCGCTGGCGGCCAGGGACTGATGCGCGGCATCACTTCGAGCCTCACCCAAGTTTACGGAAACAGCCTGTTCCTGGGAGAATTTTTCGCCTTCCTGGATCTTAAACCGGAAGTACGCGATCCGCGCCGCGCGATGCCCAGGCCCCGCGATCTGCAGGAGGGCATCGCGTTTCAGAATGTCACCTTCCACTACCCGGGGAGCGAACGAGTCGCGCTAAAGGACTTCAACCTTGCCATTCCGGCGGGAAGGATCGTCGCGCTTGTAGGTCCGAACGGCGCGGGTAAAAGCACTCTGATAAAGCTGCTGTGCCGTTTCTACGATCCCCAAGTCGGCCGCATTACGCTTGACGGCGTGGACATTCGGCAATTCAGTCTTGCGGACTTGCGCGCCAGCCTCTCTGTTCTGTTTCAAACGCCGGTGGCGTACGATGCGTCGGTGCGAGACAACATCGCCGTCGGCGATTTCGCCGCCGCGGCAAACGGGTCAGGCGTCGAAGCCGCCGCGCGCGCGGCCGGAGCGCATGAGATGATCTCCTTGCTGCCTCGCGGTTACCAAACGCTGCTCGGAAAATCCTTCGCGGAGGGCACCGATCTGAGCGGCGGCGAATGGCAACGCATCGCCATGGCCCGGGCATTTCTTCGCAAATCGCCCGTAATCCTCCTGGATGAACCCACCAGCTTCATGGACTCCTGGGCGGAGCTGGAATGGTTCGATCGTCTGCGCAAGCTGGCGAATTCCCGGACGACCCTCATGATTACGCATCGGTTCACCATTGCCATGCGGGCCGATTGGATTGAAGTGATGAAAGACGGAGTCATCGTCGAATCCGGAACTCACGATATGCTTATCCGTCGCGACGGGTTCTATGCGCAGTCTTGGCGCGACCAGATCGAAGCCAGCCGGACGGCTACGCCGGCGGCCGTCTAACGACCAATGGCTTCTGATTCTTCGAACCAATCGGAAATCGATCTGCTGCTCCAGTGCGGACGGAAGAGCTTCGGCTCCCGTCAGACCGCGCTTGTAGAATCCGCGCTCAACGGGCCGCTGAACTGGACCTTTATCCTCGATCAGGCCCAGCATCACTGCATTCTCCCGTTCCTCTACGCGAACCTGAGAACGCATGGCTATCTGGATCGGGCGCCGTCCGAAGTCCGCGATGCGCTGGAAGCATGCATTCGGGGAATTGCCGCGCGGAATCTGGCGCTTATCGGAGAGCTCGCTCGTATTCTCCGCGCGCTCGAGGGAGCTGGCATCGAAGCTATCCCGTTCAAGGGACCCGCCGCGGCGGTGGTGGCTTATGGCGATTCATCGGTGCGCACGTTCGCCGATCTGGATATCTTGGTTGATCCCGCGGATCTGGATCGCGCCGAAGCAGTCCTCGTGGAAGGAGGATATCAGCCTGCGCTCGCTCTTACGCCACGACAGAAGCGAGATTATCTCAAGACGGAGTGCGCGCTCCAGTTTTGTCGGCCGATCGGAAAATTCGTCGTGGAACTCCACTGGCGCTTCTTTGAGCGGGATGCGTCTTTGGATTTGTTCATCGACACAATCTGGCTGCGCTCCACTCCGATCCGGATCGGCGGCATCTCCGTGCCGAGCCTCGCCGTCGAAGACCTCCTCCTTTATCTCTGCGCGCATGGGACGAAGCACTGCTGGGAACGATTGGAGTGGATCGCCTGCGTGGCGGAACTCGTCGAGCGGCATCCTCACATGGACTGGCAAGCGGTTCTAGCGCGTGCGGAGCAGTACGGGATCGTGCGAGTCCTGCATCTGGGACTGTGGCTTTCCAACAGCGTCTACGGGGTTTCGTTACCGACAGAGATCGCCGGCTCAGACGCAGTGGTGCGGGAATTGGGCCAGCAAGTTCGCTCGCGGTTGTTTTCCCCGGAGTTGAACTCGCATTACGATGATCGCGCCTCCCGGTTTTGGTTCCTCCTGAGAAGCCGCGAGAGATTCAACGATAAGTTCCGCGTTGTTCTTTTCTCTCTCATCAAGCCTCCTCACCCCGAAGCGAGCGAATGGATTTCATCAGGGCCCAAGTATGCGTTCGTGAACCATCTGCTGCGGCCGCTCCGGCTCCTCGGCGAATGCGCCGCGGTTGGCTTGCGCCGTTGTTTTGCACCGAGGATGAATAGCTCCTCACGTTCCACCGAGTTCCTCACAGCCTTGGCGATGCTTTTTCTGCTGGGCCTGCTCTCTTTCCTTCCTGAGCCCTTGAAAGGCCGCATGGCGACCTCCGGAACCCTTCATCGGATGGCGCATCTTGCCGCTTTTTTCTTCGCGTTTCAATTCATCGGTAGATCGGTCTCAGACCGCCTAGCTCCCTCTGGCGCTTTAGCGGTCGCGCTGATGGCTTTCGGCGCTTTGATTGAGTTCGCTCAAAGCAAAGTGTACGGGAACTATCTCGAGTACTGGGACATTCGAACCGATGCTGTTGGAGTCGCGCTGGGCTTCTTGTACCGGCAGTTCTCGGACTGGATCGCTCTCGCTCTCAGAAACTGATCTTTCCGATTCACAACTGCCTGCCGGGCCGCCGCAACCCCTCCGCAACAGAACAGATCCCCTCCAGGACCTGCACCCGTCCTGCCCGGAGTGCCGTTTATCCCAATTTCACCCGGCCACCAGCTCCGATAGCGAACGCGGCCATCGGCCGCGATGATAAAGCGATAGATTATTACCATGGCAAAAAAGGACACGCGGGATGGACTGCGCCGCAGGCAATTTCTCGGCGGCGCCGGAGCGGCTGCTTTCGGCGGATTGCGCGGCGATCAGCTGTTTGCGCAACAACGAGCAACCACGGCCGCAGCCGGCTCCGCCGACCTCGCCTTGGTGAACGGCAAGATCCACACGATGGATCCTAACAATCGGATCGTCACGGAGGTTCTGATTCAGAATGGCCGATTCACTGCCGCGGGAAACAACCTTGCGATGCCGCGAGGCAATCTGAGGCGCATCGATCTGAAGGGACGAACGGTTCTTCCCGGTCTCATCGACGCGCACAACCACATCGTGCTGGTGGGAAACCGGCCTGGCTGGCACACGCCGCTTGAACACGTATTCACCATCCCCGACGCGATCGCGGCGCTCAAGGCTCGTAGCGCGGAGGTGCCCGCGGGAGAGTTCATCACGACCGTCGGACCCGTTTCGGCGATGCAGTTCGCCGAACGCCGCTTGCCGAACCTGACGGAGCTCGACGCGGTCAACCGTCCTGTCTACATCCAGGCCGCGCAGGGCGGCACGAGAACGAATAGTCAAGCCAAAGTGTGGCTCGAAGCCAAGGGTGTAATGGTCGGAGCGGACGGTGCGATCACCGGACAAGCGCTCCAAAAGGCTCTTCTGACCCTGCGCACGGAGCTGCTAACTCCGGAAACCAGGAAGCGGTCCGCGCTGGATGCGCTCAAATATTACTCGAAGTTGGGTATCACCACGATTCGCGACTGCGGCGCATTTCATTCGGAGGAACCCTCCGGCGGCGTCGCCAACGAAAACGTCTTCACGATGCACCATCCGTTCCTCGCCCTGCATCGCGAAGGGTCGATGCCGGTTCGCCTGCGAATCGATTTCCTGCATCAGGACCCGCCGAATGCCAACCCTCCTCTGCCGACGCTTTCCCAGCGTTTGAAGTACTCATTTCCATTCTTCGGTGATGAGTGGCTCAAGACCGGAGGGATTGGCGAGTTCACCGGAGGCGGAGTCGATGGCTTAAGAGCTATCGCCAAGGCGGGGTGGCGGGCCGAGGATCACGCGCTTAACCTCAACATGGTCACCAACCTTATCAAGGATCGCGAGACCGTGAATGCCGAGATTCCGCTGAACGGACTGCGTTGGATCATCTCGCACGTCCCCGAATATCCGATGGATCTGGCGAACCGGATGAACGCGATGGGGATGGGCGTGCTGGTCGGCTGGGGGCCGCTGCGCGCGGGAACCAACGTTGGGCCGCCCTACCGCATGTTGATGAACCACGCGATCAAGAAGGGTTATCACTCCGATGGCGGCGATATCACTGTAATCAATCCGTGGTTGAATCTCTCGACAATGACTACCGGCCAGAATCTCGCCGGGCAGCAAATTCTTGGGGACCAGAAGCTGACTCGCCAGGAGGCGCTTCATCTCGCCACCGCGGCGAACAAATGGTTCATCTGGGAAGATGATCTCGGTTCCATCGAAGTGGGTAATCACGGCGACGTCGCGGTGCTCGACCGTGACTGCTTCATGGTCCCCGACGAAGACTTCAAGCGGACCCGATCGCTGCTCACTGTTGTCGGGGGCAGAATCGTTCACAACGATGGGGTCGCGTAAGGGTGCTCGCGGATTTGCCGGAATCCGGACCTAGTGATACACTTGACACCCGATGCGCTGGACGCGCGATCGTGATAAAATTCTCGCCGATGGCTTTTTGAGGAGGCCCACGAATGGTTAAGCGAACTCTCGGATTTTCGGCTCTGGTCTGCACGTGGTTGATGGCCAGCGGCTTACTACAGGCCCACCACTCCCTGGCAGGCGTCTACGACATGAAGGCGGAAAAAGAGGTATCGGGGACGGTCGAAAAGGTACAGTTCACAAACCCGCATGGCTCACTGACCATTGAGTCTAAGAATCCTGACGGCACGATGACGGAGTGGACCTTTACGCTCGGTTCCGCCACGGCTCTCGCTCAGAGGGGCGTCGGCAAGACCGGGCCCAATGCCCTCCACAACGGGGACGCGATCACCGTGAAGTGCATTCCGGCGAAGGACGGCCATCCACTGGGCTTCTTGAA
>JASHRP010000098.1 GCA_030037375.1 Bryobacteraceae bacterium
ATCTTCGGCGAACCCTGTGAAGTCCGCGCGGAGGTCACTTCCCTCGACGAATTGAGCGGCCACGCCGACCAGCGGGAGTTGATCGAATGGATGCGCCCCATCGCTCACGGGCTCAAAAAGGTTTTCCTGGTGCACGGCGAACCCGGATCCATGGCCGTGCTGGCGCAAGTAATTCAAAAGGAGTACGGCATCGAAGCAGTGCAGCCGGCGCGCGGCGAAAGCTTCGACCTCGTGTGAACATGGCGGAGCCTCCGGAACGCTTTCCCTCTCCGGTCTACGCCGATACCGTCCTCGGCCCGAATTTCGAGCACGCCAAACAGTACTTCCTCGACGCCCTGATCGACATCCACTACGCCCACACGCGGATGCTGGCAAAGCAAGGGATTCTCAGCCATGAAATCGAGAGGGCGTTGACCGGCGCGCTGGGAAGCTTGCATCGGAAGAAGATCGCCGCTGCACGATTCGACGGCTCTTGCGAGGACCTGTTTTACTTCATTGAAACGATGCTGGAACAAGCTTGCGGCCGCGACGTGGCGGGCCGCATGCACACCGCGCGCAGCCGCAACGACATCGCGGTAACGCTGTACCGCATGGTCGCGCGTACGGAACTGCTGTCTTTGGCCCACGCGATTGCCGAGCTTCGCTCGGGCATCCTCGGATTGGTCGAGAAACATCTCGATACGGTGATGCCCGCCCACACCCACACGCAACCGGCGCAGCCGACCACGCTGGCGCATTACCTTCTTGCCGCGGCCGAATTTCTGGCGCGTGATTCCGAACGCATCCGCGCGGCGTTCGCTCGCGTGAACGTAAGCCCAATGGGCGCGGCGGCGCTTACCACCTCGGGATTTCCAATCGACCGGGGTTATACCGCTAAGCTGCTCGGATTCGAGGGGTTAGCTGAGAACTCTTACGGGGCAATCGCGGCGATCGACTACATCGCGGAAGCTGCTGGCGTAGTTGCGGTAGCGATGGTCAATCTCGGCAAATTCACCCAGGATCTCTTGCTGTGGTCCTCGCAGGAATTCGGATTCCTGCGCCTCTCCGACGGCTTTGTGCAGTCGTCGAGCATCATGCCGCAGAAGCGGAATCCGGTCGCGCTGGAGCACGCTCGAATTCTTTCGAGCCGCGCGTTGGGGGACGCGCAAAGCGTCATGATCTCGGCCCATAACACGCCTTTCGGCGACATCAACGATAGTGAAGACGATCTGCAACCTGTCGTCATGTCGATGTTTTCCAGCGCCGTAAGGGGTTTGCGGTTGCTCGCCGGCGCGCTTAAGTCCGCCGAGTTCGATTGCAAGCAGATGGCGGAGCGGGCGCAACACAATTTCCTCACGGTTACGGAACTGGCCGATACCTTGGTGCGCTCCCAAGGGATCAGTTTTCGCGAAGCGCACGACCTGGTGGCTGCGGCAGTTCAGGCGTGCAAAAACGACAGCGCGGAAACGATCGCCGCGGAATTGGCCAAGCTCAAACCTGGGCTAAAACTCAAGAAGGCCGAAATCCTGCAGGCCCTGGACCCGGAGCACTTTGTCCGGATCCGGAAAGCCGAGGGAGGTCCGGCCCCGGAACGCACTGGGGAGGCCCTAAAGCGGGCTCGGGCCTCCCAAACCGAGATCGTGGACTGGATTTCGGCAAAAACCTCGATGTTGGAGATCTCCCGTCTCGGCTTGAGGCGGGAAAACCCGACATTCTGACAACTTTTTGTTCGCCCTTGCGTTTAAATAGATGTAGGCGGAGAATGCGTCGAATCTTCAGGCACTTAACCGGAGGCTTCGTGGCCGTAGCCTGCCTGGCGGCCAGTTCCCCGCACGCTTCTGACTACTCGAAATTTACCAAGGGCCTTTCGAAGGACCAGGAAATCCTGCATGCGCTTGACCGGCTGACGTTCGGTCCGCGCCCTGGCGACATCGCCATGGTCAAGAAAATGGGGTTGAAGAAATGGATCGATCTCCAGCTTCACCCGGGTCAGATCCCTGAGAATCCATCGCTTGACGTGCGACTCAAGCCGCTCGAATCGCTTCGAATGACTGCGGCCGAAACCGTCGCAACATACCCTTCGCAGCAGTTGATTCGAGCAGTCGCTTTGGGCAAGCAGCAGCTTCCGGACGATCCCGTGGCTCGCGCGGCGGTCGAACGGCAGGTCCAGCGCCTCGACGCGAAACGCCAAGTCGCCGCCGATCAGCCGCTTGAACCTCGCATTCCTCTGAGCGATCTTCTCACCCAGGAGCAGGTTCGCATTGTCCGCAGCGGGACCTTCGATCAGAGGAGGGCCTTGCTTGCGTCGCTGCCAGATTGGACGTCAGACGATTTCGTGATCGCGTTAAACCAGAATCAGCGGAATCAGTTACTACCAGCAGCGAACCCGGACCTTCGCCGCAAACTGATGCTCGCCAACCGGCCGGAGCAGGTTGTCGCCGCGGATCTCGACGAAGGCAAGCTGTTCCGCGCGATTTACAGCGATCGCCAGCTTGAAGAGGTTCTGACTGACTTCTGGTACAACCACTTCAACGTCGATATGGGCAAGGGCGCGGACCAGTTCTTCGTGCCCTCCTATGAGCGCGAGGCCATTCGTCCGCACGTGTTGGGAAAATTCCGCGAGTTGCTAGAAGCGACCGCAACCAGCCCCGCGATGCTGTTCTATCTGGACAACTGGCAGAGCCAAGCGCCTCCGGCCGCTAATCCGAACGCGAAGAATGGCAAACAGGCCGCGAAGAACGCTCGCGGCTTGAACGAGAACTACGCGCGGGAGCTGATGGAGTTGCATACGCTCGGCGTCGACGGCGGCTACACGCAACAGGACATCGTCGAGGTCGCACGCTGCTTCACGGGCTGGACCATCGATAAGCCGAACCAGGGCGGGTCGTTCACGTTTAACGCGAAAACTCACGACAAGGGCGAAAAAACGGTCCTGGGTGTCACGATTCCCGCAGGCGGAGGACAGGAGGATGGCGAGAAGGTGCTGGATATTCTTGCTCGCCATCCTTCCACCGCCAAGTTCATCTCGCGCGAGCTGGCGCAGCGCTTCGTGGCGGACAATCCTCCGCCGGCTTTAGTGGATCGCATGGCGCAGACATTCCAAGCGAGCGACGGCGATATCCGCGGAGTTTTAACCACGATGCTTACCTCGCCCGAGTTTTTCTCGCAAGGCGCGTACCACGCGAAAGTCAAAACGCCTTTCGAGATGATCGTGAGCGCGGTTCGGGCCACGGGAGCGAAGGTCGATTACGCAATGCCGCTCGCTAACCAGCTCAGCACCTGGGGTGAGCCTTTGTACCGCAAGCTGGAGCCGACGGGTTATTCGAATCTCAGCTCCGAGTGGATTAACTCATCTGCGCTATTGGATCGGATGAACTTCGGTTTGCAACTCGGGCAGAATCACTTTCAAGGTTTGCAGCTCGAACCGAAGAAATTTCCCACGAATCCAACGGCAACGGCGAAGCAGCTTTTATTTGTCGATCCCGCGCACCAAACCCTGACCGCGATTGACAAAGCGCTGAAGGAACAGAAGAAGAAAGATCCGAAGCATCCGGCGCCGCCGGGCCTGGTCGCGGGATTGGTGATCGGCTCGCCCGATTTTCAGAGGAGATGAGAAGTAGCAGTATGTTTCGCAAGATCGCTTTGGCCGCCTCCATTGCCGCGTTCGGCGCGATCCTGTCGGCCGACCAGGACTACACAGGGTTCGCGAAGAGCCTCTCCGGCGACCAAAAAATTCTCCAGGCGCTGAACCGGCTGACCTTCGGCCCTCGCCCCGGTGACGTTGAAGCGGTCAAGAAGATGGGGCTGACAAACTGGATCGATCTTCAGCTTCACCCGGAGCGCATCGCGGAAAATCCGGCTCTCGAAAGTCAGGCGAATGCATACGCGGAGCCGGCTCCTGCAAGGTTTCTGACTCCCGCTCAACAGCGTTTGTTGCGCACCGGTCCCGTGGACCAGGCGGTAGCGTTTCTCACTTCGCTTCCGCCGAACAAGGCCGCGCAGGTACTGGAGACCATGCCGGCCGTGCGGGCTCGATTGGCGTCCAAGCTTCCGCCCCCATTACGCGCCAAGCTTCGATCTTCCACCGGCGGCGGGGACGAGATGGCGCTGCGGCGCTTGATCTCGCCGCAGCAAATCGCGATGCTCCGCACCGGCTCCAATGAAGACGCCGTCGCGTTTCTCGCGTCGCTTCCGCAGGAAACGGCGGTTCAGGTTCTGGCTCAGATGCCGGCGGTGAGGAAGCGCCTGCTGCCAATGCTCGATGCGGACCTGAGCGCGAAAGTGGAAGCCGCCGCGCCCGGTCCTCCCAAGCCCGGCGATTCGCTCGCCGAAGCCAAGCTGCTGCGCGCGTCGGAGAGCAACCGCCAGCTTGAAGAGGTGCTGGTCGATTTCTGGTTCAACCACTTCAACATCGATGCCAGCAAGGGCGCGGACAGATTCCTGATCTCCCAATACGAGCGTGACGCGATCCGCCCCCATGTGCTCGGCAAATTCCGGGATCTCCTCGAAGCCACGGCGACCAGTCCCGCGATGATGTTCTATCTCGACAACTGGCAGAGTAAAGCCGGCGCGCTTAACGAAAACTACGCGCGGGAGCTGATGGAACTGCACACCCTCGGAGTCGACGGCGGTTACACCCAGAAGGATGTTACCGAAATCGCGCGGTGCTTCACCGGTTGGACCATCGACCAGCCGCGCATGGGCGGCCCATTCGTCTATCGAGATCGAGTTCACGACCACGATCAGAAGATCGTGCTCGGCGTGAACATTCCGGCGGGCGGCGGAAGAGCGGACGGCGAAAAGGTGCTGGATATGCTGGCGCGCCGGCCTGCCACTGCGCGCTTTATCTCGCGCGAGCTAGCGCAGCGTTTTGTGGCAGACGATCCCCCAGCGGCTTTCATCGATCGCATGGCGAAAACCTTTCAATCGACCGATGGCGACATTCGCGCGGTGCTTTCAACTATGTTCAACTCGCCGGAGTTTTTCTCCGAAGGGGCTTACCGGTCCAAAATCAAATCGCCTTTCGAAATGGCTGTCAGCGCTCTGCGCGCCACCGGTGCGACGCTCGATCAACCGCTGCCGCTGGTCGTTCAAATCGCGAATCTGGGCGAGCCCCTTTATCGCAAGCAGGAACCCACAGGTTATCCCAACGCCAGCCAGGACTGGATGAGCTCCTCCGGGCTGATGGGGCGCATGAATCTGGCCATGGATCTCGCTAGCGACAAGCTCCCCGGCGTGAGCGTGGACACGTCACGCTTCGCACCGGTGCCCGCTGAGTCCGCGCATTCCATTTTATTTGCCGATGCCTCGAAGGGAACGCTCGATGCGATCGGCACTCAGGCCGATCCACAGACCGTGGCCGGAATGCTGCTCGGTTCGCCCGATTTTCAAAGGAAATAGAGGAATGGAAGTATGTTTTCACGACGCCTGTTTTTAAAGTCATCCGCGGTCGCGATGTTCGGTACCAGCACGGCTCCAGCGTGGCTGTCGCGCGCTCTTTACGCCGCGGGCGCGCCGAGCCCGCGCAAGAAGATCCTGGTGGCGATCTTTCAACGCGGCGCGATGGACGGACTAAACGTCGTGGTTCCGCACGGCGAGAAGGCGTACTACAGCTTGCGTCCGAACCTCGCCATTCCACGCCCCGACGGAACGGCGGATTCGGCGGTCGATCTCGACGGCTTCTTCGGCTTGCACCCATCACTGAACCCGCTGAAGCCGGTTTATGACGCAGGGCATTTGGCGATCGTTCACGCCGTCGGCTCGCCCGATCCGACGCGTTCGCACTTCGACGCGCAGGATTTTATGGAATCGGGAACGCCGGGCGTGAAGACCACCGGAGACGGCTGGTTGAACCGCGCGCTTGCACCCGAGAAATCGGGATCGCCGGTGCGGGCGGTCGGTCTTGGACCGGAACTGCCGCACGCGCTACGCGGTCACAATGAAGCGGTCGCAATCGGCAGCCTCAACGATTTCAAGGTTCGCGACACGCGCGGCGCATCGGCGTTCGAGAACATGTATGAGTCGTCGCACGATCAGGTTTTGAACGGAACCGGGCGCGAAGCGTTTGATGCCGTGAAGCGCGTGCAGGCGGTCGAGAAGAACGCGTATACGCCGGCTGGCGGTGCGCGTTATCCGAACGGAAAGCTCGGCCAGGGTCTCTTGCAGATCGCGCGGCTCATCAAAGCGAACGTCGGATTGGAGGTCGCGTTCACCGATGTCGGCGGGTGGGACCATCATGTAAATGAAGTCGGCGCGAAATCCGCGGTTGGACAATTGGCGAATCTGCTGACCGAGTTCGGGCAATCTCTTGCGGCGTTTTATACCGATCTGGGCGACCGCATGAACGATGTCACCGTTGTCACGATGAGCGAATTCGGGCGAACGGCGAAGGAAAACGGGACGCGCGGCACGGATCACGGCCATGCGAACGTTATGTTCGCGATGGGCGGCGGAATCAAGGGCGGCAAGATTTACGGCGACTGGCCGGGCATGGAGCGGGAGCAGCTCTACGAACAGCGCGATCTTAACCTGACCACCGATTTTCGCGATGTGCTCGGCGAGCTGGTCCAGCGGCGGCTTGGCAACCCCAGTCTTGCCTCCGTTTTCCCCGGTTACGATCAGCCCAAATTCCGGGGCTTAATCGGCGCCTAACGATGCTAACGTTCGAACACCCACAGTAATAGGAGAGCAGGTCCGAGCACGAGCAGAGCGGCTGCGGCAGCCGTGATCCACAACCTCTGCCAACGCGTAAGCGACCCCTCGAAGCGAACCCGCAGCGCTTCGGGCTCCCGCAAGAGTTCCGGCGGCGTTGCGCACGGCGCAGGTTCTTTCACATGACCGTTGCGGTTCTGGAACATTTCGGCCAGCAGCACGCGATCCGCGCACTCCTGGCAATCTACAAGATGGGCCTCGAATTCCGCGCGCTCGGGCGGCGAAAGGGCGTGCGCGAGGTAGCGCGCCGGTACCGAATGGTCGTCGATATAGCGGTGGTCCATCCGGCTGGCTCTCTTGACCCCGATTATGCCACCGACCGGGTCGCCATGCTAAACTAACGGAAGTAAAAGAGTACTAGGAGCGAAGTTTAAATGGCGAAAGTGTGCGATGTTTGTGGACGCGGCCCCCAGTTCGGTAACCGGATCAGCCACGCCCACAATGTGACCAAGCGGCGCTGGAACGTAAACTTGCAGCAGGTGCGCGCGATGGTGAACGGCGCTGCCAAGCGAATTCGGGTCTGCACTGCCTGTATCAAGAGCGGCAAGATCCAGAAGGCTGCGTAACTATTCCGTCCGTAGGGCGCGAGCCGGATCGGCCAACGCGGAGTGAACCGCCGGCCGGGCACTCGCAATTGCGCCAGTGATCATGAGGAGCGCAGCAGCTCCCAAATAAGACGCAGGATCAGCCGGACTGGTCTCCCAAAGCAATCCCGACACTAGCCGCGCCAGCAAAGCTGCGGCGATCATGCTGGCCACGAGGCCGACGGTCAGAGGCAGCTCCGCATCGCGCAAGATCAAGCCAACGATTCGTTGCGGCGAAGCGCCCAGCGCGACGCGAATGCCTACCTCGCGACTACGCAACGTCGCGGTATACGCGATCACACTGTAGACTCCGGCGCAGGTCAGGAGAAGGGCTAATCCTCCCAGCACGGAAAACACCCACGCCGAAAATCGCGGCCGCCAGATCGAATCCGCGACGACATCTTCCATTGTTTCGATCTTCAGCACGGGCTGATCGGAATCGACGGCCCAAATCTCCTTGCGCAGCACGCCGGCCAGCGCCAGAGGATCGCCGGCAGTGCGGACGATGAACGTTGAGAAAATGGCGCCGAAGATGTACTGCTGATAGGGCAAGTACATCTCGGCCTTGACGGGCTGATCGTAGTAGGTTTGCGTCGCATCCTTCACTACGCCGACAACAACTGCTCCGCCGGGCAGGCTCTGGCCTACCGCATCGCGATCCGGAAACTGCTCCCGCGCCATGGCCTGATTGATGATCACCACGTGGCGGTCCTTGTCGGCATCCTCGAAAAAGCGGCCTTCGATCAGCGGAATGGCCATCGCCGTGAAATATCGCGGGCTCACGGTGCGTCCAAACACCATCCTTCCGCCCTGCTGGGTTGTCAACGACGTGGTCGCGCCGGAAAGCGGCATGTTGTTGGTGTATGCGGCTGCCACGACACCGGGAAGCCGCTCGACTCTTTCGAGAATGTCGTGATAGTACGCGATCTGCTGCGCCCGCGTGTCGTGCTTGCCGGGACCGCCGTTTGCCGCCGAGCCACCGCCCACCGGCACTCGCAGCGTGAGCACATGCTCGGGACGAAATCCTCGATCGGTCTGCTCCAGGCGGATCAGGCTGTGCAGCATCAGGCCTGAGCCAGCCAGCAGCAGAAACGCAAATGCCCCCTGCGCGGCGATCAGCGCCGAAAACATCCTCGCCGATCCGCGAGGCGCAGACGTTTGGCCGCCCCGCAATGCCGATTGAAGATCGGTCTTGAGGGCGAACAAAACGGGAGCTAAGCTCGACAAAATCGCGATCAAGAGGCATAAGGCCGCATTGAATGCCAGCACCCGGCCATTGAGCGAGATCCTCTGAATATGCGGCAAACCGATAGGAAGCGCGGCCAATTGAGCCGTCAGGAACCGGAGTGTCACACGCGCCGCGGCGATTCCCAGCGCGCTTCCAATCACCGAAAGAGTAATTGCCTCGATCAGCAACTGCCGCACTACGTGCCACACGCTCGCGCCGAGCGAGGCCCGGATGGCGATCTCCCGTTGCCGTTCGACCGCGTGGCTGAGCAGAAGTCCGCCGACATCGGCACAAGCGATCAGCAGCACCAGCCCGACCGCGGTCAGGATGAACAGCAACGTCAGGCGATTCTCGCGCGGCGTGTTATCGCTCCAGGAGGATACTTCGAATTTGAGGCCGGCCTTTTGAACGGGATCTTTTTGTTCGAGGCGCTGAGCGATTGGCTGCATCGCAGCCTGCGCTTGCCCGGCGGAGACTCCCGGCTTCAGGCGCGCAACCATCAGGAGAGGTCCCGGCATTACGGTGCCGACGGAATTCAGGTGCACGGAGGTCCACATCTGAATTTCCGGCGCGGGGAAATCGAACTCCGGCGGCATCACACCTACCACGATGAAGGGGGCGCCCGAAACGGTGATTGCGCGGCCAAGCACACTGGGGTCGGAATGAAAATCGCGCCGCCACAGCTTGTCGCCGAGGACGGCCAGGTTTGCCCGATCGTCCGATTCAGAAAACGTCCGGCCGAGCCGCGCATGCACGCCGAGCAGCGTGAACAAGGAACCCGGCGTGCGAAGCGCGAAGAATTGATCGGGTTCCCCCGCGCCGGTCAGTGTAATTACATCTCTAAAGTACGGGACCGTCTTTGCAAAGACACCGCTTTGATCGCCGAAAGACAAATAATCCGCAGCCGAGATCGTCATGTTTTGCCGCTTGGGGCTCGTGACCTGAATCCGCACCAGACCCGGCGACGATTCGTACGGCAGCGCCCGCAGCAATATGGCGTCGACGACGCTGAACACAGCGGTGTTCGCGCCCACGCCGAGCGTGAGAATTGCAATCACGGAGATCGCGAACAGAGGATGAGCGCGCAGCCAACGCAAAGAGTGAAGAAAATCGCGCGCAAGCATAACTTTGCCGGAAACGTTAAAACGGCACGTCGTCGTCGCTGATCCCCTCGGCAGGCGGTGCGGACGGAGCCGCCGCCGGGCGAGCGCGAGGCGCGCTGCGCATGGGAGCTTCCTGCGAATACTCGTCCGGTCCGCCGCCGCCTTCGCCGCGGCCGCCGAGCAGGATTACATCTTCAGCCACCACCTCCGTGGTCCACACCTTTTTGCCGTCCTTATCGTCGTAGCTGCGGGTCTGCAAGCGCCCCTCTACGTAAACCTGCTTGCCTTTAGTCAGGTAAGGGGCGACGTTTTCGCCTCGCCAGAGGACCACGTTGCTCCAGTTGGTTTCCTCTTTCCACTCCCCGGTTTGCTGGTCCTTCCAGCGGCGATTGGTGGCCACCGAAAACTTCGTGACCGCGGTTTGCGAGGCGGTGTAGGCGGTTTCGGCGTCGCGGCCGAGATGTCCGATCAGGATGACTTTGTTGACGCTACGGCTAGCCATGTTCCGCACTCTAACACACTCGCCCGCGGCGTTCATGAAATGAACGGCCGTGTTAACATTTGTTCGAATGCGCAGTGCCTGGATTCTGTTGCTGCTCGCGAGCGTGGCGGCCGCGGAAGACAACCGCTCGCTCGGGGACCGGACTCGCCAGTACCTCACCGATTTGGTCCGCCTGGACACGTCGAATCCTCCCGGCAATGAGACTCGCGTCGCGGATTATTTGAAACAAGCCGCGGATAATTTCGGCATCCCGTCCGAAAAGCTCGGATCCGATCCCAAGCGCATGAACTTTGTCGCGCGGCTGAAAGGCAGCGGCAAGGGCCGTCCGCTCTTGCTTCTGGCGCATAGCGACGTGTACCCGGTCACCGACGCCAAACAATGGACCGCGGACGCCTTCGGAGGCGAGCTGAAGAACGGCTTTATTTACGGCCGCGGAACGGTCAGCGCGAAATCTCTGCTAGCCGCCGAAATGGCCGTGATGGTCGAAATCAAGCGCCGCAATCTGAAGTTGAATCGCGATGTCATCCTGGTTTCCGAAGCGGACGAGGAAAGCGGCATGCAAGGAATTCAGTGGCTGATTCAGAATGCGTGGTCCAAAATCGACGCGGAATTCGCGCTGAATGAAGGCGGATTGCTCATGGAAACCAAGGATGGCACGAAGGTTTTCGGCATCCAGATCATCGAGAAAGTCCCCATGCGGGTGGTTTTAACCGCGCGCGGAAGCGTCGGCACGGCGGCGGTTCCCCGCCCCGACAATCCCATCGTGCGCTCGTTGGAAGCCGTCTCTCGGCTGGTCAACGCCGACCAGCCGGTGTACTTGAACCCGACCACCAGGCGTTATCTCTCCACGCTGGCCGAGCTTAGCGATTACAGTTGGCTCAAGCCTCTGCTTCCGAAGTTGCAAAACGCCTCCACGGCGCAGGCTGCCGCGGCGCAAGTCCACATGCACAGCATTGAGCTGGATGCGATGCTGCACACTACTATCGCGCCCACCAGCCCGATCAGCGCCGAGGCACAGATCGACGTTTTCCGCATGCCTCAATCAGAGACGCGTGAGGACGTGCTCGCGCGGCTGCGGCAAATTGTCGGTGATTCTTCGGTCGACGTGGCTTTTGCCCCGGGTCCTCCCATGCCAACCCCGCCGCCTAGCTCTCGCATGACCGCGCTCTATACCTCGATGGAGCGCGCGATCGAGCGGGTCTATCCGCACGACGTAGTGGTCACGCCGTTCATGTCGCGCGCGGCCACGGATAGCGGGTTCCTGCGCTCACGCGGCGTACCTGTTTACGGAGTACCCCTGTTTTTGCGCGAAGCCGGCGATGCTCGCGCCCGCAACACCGACGAGCGCATCGCTCCGAAATCGCTTGAAGACGGCGTGGAGTTGTTGTGGCAGATCGTGCTCGAGACCGCGGGCGAGAACTAGTCGACGAAACCTTTCCAGATGTTTCCACGCCCATCGCGCAAGGTGACCACGGCGTCGCTGGAAACCCCGCTCAAGGAGTTTCCACGGCCGTCGCGAAAACGGTACTCGATTGAGTTATCCTCCGCGCGCACGGCCGAGCCGAGCCAAACATTTCCGTACTCGTCCTTCAGTTTGATGTGATCGCCGTGACCGTAGCCTTCCACACGCGTTTTGGTCTTCTCTTCCTCCAGGTGGAAGAAGCCGCCGGGCGGACTATTACGCTTACGTTGGCTACTGTAGATCATCGGAGACGAGGGAGCTAAATCTATTATTCACGGAAGCCGGGAACTGCACGATCAGGCAAACCGATTAGGCCGAAGTCGCGTAAACCTTAGTGCAGACAAGGCTATCCCGGTTGTTACACTGCGTTCTATGCGCGCCGTGGTGCAGCGGGTCACGCAAGCCCGCGTTGAGGTGGATGGTTCGATTTCGGGAGAGATCGGCCCTGGGCTGCTGGTGTTGCTCGGCGTGACGAAATCGGACACAACCGCGGACTCCGACTATCTGGCCGACAAGATCGCCGGGCTTCGCATTTTTTCCGACGGCGCGGGCAAGATGAACCTGAGCGTGCTGGACACCGGCGGCGCGATGCTCGCGGTTTCGCAGTTCACGTTGTACGGAGATTGCCGTAAAGGCCGCCGCCCGAGCTTCGATTACGCGGCGCCAGCGGAGCAGGCGCGCGCGTTATACCTCCACTTCATCGAAGCCGCCCGGCGCGCAGGCGTACGCGTTGAAACGGGAGTGTTTCAAGCGCACATGTCGGTGTCGCTGGTAAATGACGGACCCGTCACGTTGATTGTCGAAAGCCCGAATCCCAATCGAAGCGGCGGGTAATCTCCTCCACGGTTCCTTCGCCAGCCACGCGGCCGCGTTCGAAAAATATCGCGCGAGTCGCCAGCTCGCGCGCGAACGCGATGTCATGGGTGACGAGAATCTTGGCTTGCGGCAGGCTCGCCAGCAGCTTTGCAAGCTCGCGCCTTCCGGGCGGATCGAGGAACGTGGTGGGCTCGTCCAGCACCAGGATTTCCGGTTCCATCGCTAGCACACCGGCGATCGCGGCACGACGTTTCTCGCCGGCGCTAAGATGATACGGTGCCTTACCAAGCGCGGAGGACATCCCTACCCGCTCGAGCATCTGTTTCGCCCGCGCGGCGGCATCCGCGGGAGATAGTCCGAGATTCGCTGGACCGAAGGCAACGTCTTCAAGGACCGTGGGCATGAATAGTTGCTCATCGGAATCCTGGAACACTATGCCGATTTTCGCTCGAACTTGAGCTAGCGTTTCCCTGACCAGGGGCAGGCCGCAGACTTCAATTTCCGCGGGCTCGGGTACGGGGCCCTCGCTTTCGATCAGCCCATTCAAACGCAGCACGAAAGTGGTCTTTCCCGAGCCATTCGCGCCAAGCAGAGCCACGCACTCGCCGGATCCCAGATCGAAATCGATTCCGTTCAGAGCCTTGGTGCCATCGGCATAGCAGTGGTGCAAGCTGCGAACGGAGAGAATGGAGGGCATGGGACTCAGGCGGACAGCCGTATCGCGACGCAAGCCGCAATGGCACCGGCTAGGAATCCGAAATCGGCGATGTGCAAGTGCGGGCGCACGGCGGCGCGAAAGCTACCGGTGAACCCTCGGGCAAGCATGGCGCGATAAATTCCGCCAGCTCGCTCCCAGGAGCGGATGAAGAGAACGCTCACCGCGCCAGTGGCTGCGTTAAAGCGCCGGCCGCGCTGTCCGCCCGAACCGAGGCGCGATTGCGCGGCCAACCGCATGTGCTGGGCTTGTTCCGAAATCACGAACAAATAGCGGTAGACGAACTGGGTGACAAGAATCAGCAGCCTCGGCACGCGCAGCCATTCGAGCGCGGCGAGCAATTGCGCAAGCGGCGTGGTCGCGATCAACAGCAAAGCCGCGAATCCGGAGAGGAAACTCTTTTCGGCGATCGCCAGCGCGCGGCGCGGATCTCCCGACCACCAGGTGATGAGCGCGAAAGTCGCGGAGAACGGCAGGACCAACGCCGCGCGGCGCGCCAATCCGGCGACCGGAACGCGGGAAGCGGCCGCAGCGGCGATCAAGAGAGCAGCGTAAGCAAGATAGATTAGCCCCGTTCGCATAACCGGGCCATAGACCGGCGTCGTCGATACCGCGACCAAGAATGCCGTCAACGCGGCGAGTTTGCAGCGAGCGTCGCGGCCGTGGAGCGGGCTGGAACCCCGGCTCCAGCCCTCGACCTCGACGTGATGCAAATCAGGCGCTCCTTTGGCGCGCCAGGAAGCGGCCGGTGAGAGCGCAAATGCCGTAAATCAACGCTACGCCCGCTATTCCCGCCGACGCCCTCCGCAACCAGAGCGGCGCGGAGCCTTGCCATTCGTAATCCGCGAGCGGAGCGTGAAGCCAAAGAGGAGCGTGCGCGGAGATGCCGAACTGCGCGGCCAAGCGCTCGATATTCTCCGGAGCGGCGGACGCCACCAAGACCCCGGCCGTGACCAGCAAGACGGACGCGATCGCCGCCGCGCCAATCAATCCCGATCGGGCCGGTTGCTGCTCACGGGCGGCGGTGATCCCCGGGCTGAGGCGTTCAATCGCGCGAAC
>JASHRP010000099.1 GCA_030037375.1 Bryobacteraceae bacterium
GAACTGCGGACCGACCGCCAGATGCACCAGGCTGGGATCATGACTAGCGATAGCCCGGTCTAAGTGCTCGAAAGCCGCATCCAGCTCACCAACCTCGGCGTGGAAAAGCGCCCGCTGCAGGGCTGGCATTCTCGCCGCGTTCTGCGTCAAGCCGAAGCGGACCACCGCCTGCCGCCCACCCTGCGCGTATGCATCCTTCACCGGGTCGAGCGCCGATGGAGGAATGCCGTAGCACTCAGCATGCCGGATAGCCTCGCGAAGATACCCTTCTTCGTCTCCGGCTTTCCAATAGGCTCCGGCCAGAAACTCGAGAGCCAGCAGGTGACGCGGATCGAGATCCAGGGCCTTGTTGGCCCACCGGATCGACTCCTCGAAGTTTCGCATGTTCCAGTGCGATTGCGCGATTCCTAGATGCACCAGAGCGGAATGAGGTTCGCGCTGCAGGCAGCGCTGCTTGATTCGCAGCCCTTCCTCCAGCCGACCCGTCGCTTCAAGCCATTGCCCGTAGAGCATGCGCGCCTGGGTGTGGTCGGGATTCAGTTCCAGCGCTCGTGCCAGACTCCGCTCGGCACCGATCCAGTTCCAGTCGCTCAGGAACAGGACCGTGGCAAGGGCGACCTGCGCGTCGGCGGAGGCCTGGTCCATAGCCAGCGCCCGCAAGGCAGCCGCCCGTGCCTGTTCATAAGCCTCCCGTAGAGGCACAAGCCGGAATTGCGCCTGCGCGCAGTAGGCCAACGCCAGGCCGGCGTGCGCCGCGGACCAGGTTGAATCCAGCGCAATCGCGCTGCTGAAGGCCTCCATTGCCTTCCCGACTTCGCGAAAAGACGCCGACATAAGGTGCGCCCGTCCCCGGCCAACAAGTTCGTAAACCTCCGCGTTGGCCGGCAGAATCCCGAACCGCCACTCCGGCGCGGCGTCAATGCGGGCGACGAAACGATAGCCGGTTCTCGACACCGTCTCGATGTAGTGCCGGTCGCGGTCTCCCAATGCCTTCCGGATTGCGGAAATATGCACAGATAGAACGCCTTCCTCTACGAAAGAGTTCCCCCAAACCTGATCGAGCAATTCACGCTTGGTCACCAAACGGCCCGAGTTTTTGACAAGCGCTGCCAGCACGTCGTGGGCTTTGGGTGTAAGGGCTAACGCTTGGCCGCTCCGGCGAAGCTCCCGTTCCGCCGCATCAAATGTGAACTCGCCGAACACGAACTTTTCGTTGGACGCCACAAATCTTAAGCGAATCTTAGCAAATTCGTAAGGACTCCCCGAGCGGCTTTGCCTTAGTCTACATCAGGAGGTTGACGACATGGATAACCCTTTTCTCGGGACTTGGATTCTGAATTTAGAGAAGTCGCGATTCGATGCGAATCACCGCCCCGCCGGCGGGACAATGATCTTCGAGCTTGACGGGGAGGGAGGTCTTCTGATGACCGCTGAAGGCATTGCTGGAAATGGCGCGAAGGTGGCCGAGCGTCCTCAAAAGTTTGTGCCCGATGGAATCGTCCGGCGGCTGGACGGGCTTCCCGGACTGAGCTCTGTCTGCCGGAGTCCCAACGCGAGTACACTTGAGGCCGAGGCCAGGCGCGATGATGGCACCATGATCGGCAAAGGCGTCTACGCTGTCTCCGCCGATGGAAACACGCTCACGGCAACAACATCTGGCGTCGACTCTAAGATGCGGCAGTTCGAAATACAGACCGTGTGGGACCGCGGATAGTGCCGGGCGATGCCACCACCTGGTTCCTCGGGTAGCTGCGGTCCAGGGGAGGTCTGGTTCAGACTAGCTCAGACCGCCGAGGCGTTCCCGCCGGCCGGGTCGAGGATGCCGTCGGCATTCGTGAGATTCAGCCCGGCTCTGCTCATGATTCGCGCTTGACTTATCAGCACTGCCAGAGAGAGATCCCGATAGTGCGTATCATTAGCCGTTTCGCGTCGATGCAGCGCGGTTGGCATAACATAATAAAGAATTAGAAGAGATGCGGAGAAAATGACCCCCGAGCGCTGGCGTCAGATCGAGGATCTTTATCACGCGGCGAAGAGGTGCGCCCCCCATGAGCTCGCCGCTCTTCTCGATCGCACTGCTCCCGATATCCGGGCTGGGGTCGAACGCATGCTGGAAATCGAATCGGGCAGCCGCATTCTCGACCCATATCCTGCTAGTCTGCTGGCCCCAACGCAAACCCTGGTTGCTCCCGGAGAGGAGCTCGGTCCCTATAGAATCGAAGCCCAGATCGGAGCGGGCGGCATGGGAACCGTGTATCGCGCCGTGGACACACGTTTGGGGCGCATAGTTGCCATCAAGATCGCGGCCGAACGCTATAGTGAACGATTTCAACGCGAAGCTTTAGCAATCTCCACCCTGAATCATCCGAACGTGTGCACGCTCTACGATGTCGGCCCCAATTACCTGGTGATGGAGTTCATTGAGGGCTCCACATTGGCGGCAGAGCTGAAGAAAGGTCCGTTGGTCCCTGAAACGGCTGCCCGCTATGGAGCCCAAATCGCCAGTGCGCTGGCTGAGGCGCATTCGCTTGGAATCGTGCATCGCGACCTGAAGCCGTCGAACGTCATGCTCACCCGGCACGGCGTGAAAGTGCTGGACTTCGGGCTGGCCAGGATTCTCACCCAGACTGGCATCACCGAGACCGATGCCGTTATGGGCACGCCTGCCTACATGGCGCCCGAGCAGGTGTCGGGGAGAGAGCCGGAGCGCACAGCCGATTTGTTCTCACTCGGCCTGGTGCTTTATGAAATGGCTGTCGGGAAGTTGCCTTTTCCCGGTGCATCCTTGGGCCAGATGCTTTCGAGCGGAACCCAGCCGGCGGTGCCTCCGCCATCGCGAGAACGCGTGGGCGTTCCGTCCAGCCTGGACGGGTTGGTTGCCAAGCTTCTCGAAAAGGATCCGGGCAAGCGCCCGCAGTCGGCATCTGTAGTAGCTCGCGAACTGTCGGCGCTGGCTGATCGGCTGGCCGCTCCGCCTCCGCGCTCACGGCTACGTCCCGCGTACGTCATCCCCGGAACCGTATTGCTTCTCGCGTTCGCGGTGTGGCTCTACCTGCGATCCAATGTGCTCGGCCGCCAATCCCCAATCCCCAGCAACTCAGCATCCTACACGCAGCTCACAAGCTTCACCGATTCCGCCGTGCATCCGGTGCTTTCGCCCGACGGGCGAATGCTCGCGTTTTTTCGAAGCACTAATTTCTTCGGCACTCCCGATCAAATCTGGCTGAAACTGCTTCCCGATGGCGAGCCGATTCAAGTGACGCACGATCCGCGTCCGAAGTACAACATCGCGTTTTCTCCGGGCAACGATCGCGTGGCGTACACCGTGTTCCCAAGTGTCTCGCGTCTTTTTCAAACCTATACTGTTCCCACGTTCGGCGGCGATTCCGAACTGTTCCTGCCGAACTCGGCGGGACTGGTCTGGTTGGATGATGGCCACCTGCTGTTCTCACAAATCAAGACCGGAATCCACATGGGGATCGTGACTTCAAAAACCGACCGGTCCGACCTGCGCGAGATTTACTTCCCCGCGCACGAGCGCGGCATGGCCCACTTCTCGTATCTTTCTCCCGATAAGAAGTGGGTCTTGTTAGCGGAGATGGTGGATGTATTCCATCCCTGCCGAGTGGTGCCTTTTTCCGGTGGCTCGCCTGGCAGGCAGGTGGGCCCCGACGGCGCTTGCACCTCCGCTGCGTGGTCGCCGGACGGGAAATGGATGTATATGACGGTCCAGGTAGCCGGACGAAACCACTTGTGGCGCCAGCGCTTTCCGGATGGAAAGCCGGAGCAGATCACGTTCGGTTCCACTGAAGAAGCTGGCATAGCGATGGCACCAGACGGCCGGTCGCTGATCACTTCAATACTTATGCGGCAGAATGCGGTCTGGATTCACGACCTCCAGGGCGATCGCGCACTTTCGACCGAGGGGTACGCGGAGGGCACTCCGCCAGTGTTCTCGCGGGACGGAAAACACCTTTATTATTTGTTGCGTCGCGATTCGTTCGAATCACCCGCCGAGCTCTGGCGTGCCGATCTTGCAGCCGGCAAGAATGAAATCGTCCTACCAGGGGCTTCGATAAGCGCGTACGACATCTCGGACGATGAAAAAGAAGTCGTGTTTTCGACCAAACCTCCCGGACAGCCCTCCGAGACGTGGATTGCTCCTTTGGACCGCAGCGCGCCCCCGCGCAGGGTTGCGTCCAACGGAGAAAGTCTTCCCCATTTCGGTTCGCAGAATGAGATTATCTTCCGGTTGACTGACGGTGCAGCATACTATGTTGGCGCCATGGCAGGCGACGGAACAGGAGAGCGCAAAGCGCTCCCCGGCCCAATTCTCAATTTTGAGAACGTCTCGTCCGATCGGCGATTTGTTGCTGTCACCGCTGTTGTGCCCAACGTCACCCCGCCGCCGACTCTCATTCTTCCACTGGATGGCCGACCGGCGATACAGATCTGCAGCGGTCTATGTTCGCCCACTTGGTCGCCGGACGGAAGGTACTTGTATTTGCAG
>JASHRP010000100.1 GCA_030037375.1 Bryobacteraceae bacterium
GTGCTCCCGTGCGATCCACGCGTCACCGCGTACACCGTCCCGCTGCCCGAAGTTCCGGTCACCTCTAGAATCTCCGCATCGATTTGAATCAGCGTCCCCGCAACCGCCGTCCCCGCCGAGCTCAACGCGATCGACGCATCCGTCGCCGCCGCCGCGCTCGCCAGCGTAAATGTCGTCGGACTATTCAGCTCATTCCACGAATACAGTGACAGCGTTCCCGCAATAATCGAATGCGTATTTGACAAACTCGTGAACCCCACATCGACCAGATCCACGGTCCCCTGCCCTGCCAAATTCAATCCGAACACCGGAGCCGGCGGCAACCCCGTATCCGCCCCGCCTCCGCTGTCGATCTGCCACCTCGTCACCGGATTCAGTTCGTACGAGCTCTCCTGATCCAACGCATTCGCCGACCGTCCCGAAATCTCCACCGTCGCGCCCGGCTCAAGCGGCACAGTAATCGTCGCCGGACTCGTCGCCGTCATCCCTGCAAAATTCCACGTCGCCTGCGCCACCACGAAGTAACTCGTCGAATCCGGGACCACCATCCATGCCGGACTCACCGTCAGCGTTGTCGCCGTGTTGCTCACCACCACGCTCTCCTGCGCCGCTCCCGTCCCCCGAGTGATTCTCACCACCGCGCCCACGAAGTCGTCCGTCAGCATCCCTAGCGTGCTATTCCCGATCGTCGTCGCCGACTCGATATTCACCCCGATCTCCGGCTGCAATTCCATCCGCCAATAGAAATTCGCGTGGTCGTAATTCGGATCCGGCGGACCCGTCAGCGTCGCCGCCACTCCCGCATCCGTATACGACGAGGCAACCGCCACGTTATTCGCGATCAACAGCAACTCCGATGGATTCAGCCCGCGATACACATTAAATCCGCTCGTCGCGGGCGAAAAGCTAAACCCGTCCAGCGTCACCGAATTCGTATTCACTCCCGACGGCACTACCGCCATCACCACAAACGACAGCCCGCTCTCCGCGCCCGTCCCATCCAGCGCGCTGATCGCGTAATACAGCGTCTGCCCGCCCGCTATCGTGCCGCCCGTCGTGCTCACCGCCGGACTCAAACTCAGCAGCGGAATATTCGCGCCCGAAGCCGTCGGCTTCACCGGCGGATCGAATGCCACCGTCAGCGTCGCGGTGAACCCTCCTGACGCCGTCGGCGTGTCTGTCTCCGTGATCCCAAACTGCTCGATCCCATGCAAATCGAGCACGCTCCCCACCAGCGGCCTCGGCAGCGCCGACCCGCTCGTTCCCGGCGACCCTCCCGCCGTCCCCGCCGCGCCCGTCGTGTACCAACCGTCGTCGTGCCACTGCGCCGTCACCAGCACCGTCTGATAATTCATCCCCGGCGCGAGCTTCACCACCCGGAACGGCTGCCGCTCCAGCCCTTCCTTTAAATAGGTAACCGTAACCAGATCGCCCGGCTGAATCCCGATTCCCTTCACCGTCGTCTGAAACTCGATGAACACATTCCCCACGATTGATTTCGAAAGCTGCAACTGCAGCATCCGCGACGCCTGATCGAAATTCGGAATCCCCACTCCCAAAAACGGGGCCGTCACCGTCCGTCCCGTCAGCAGCCAATCGCTCGTGTCCGTCAGCGTCAAGCTGTCTTGCTGATAGCCGTTGTACTCGTCCTGAAACTCGACGGTAAGTTGATTCGGCACATCCGCGCCGCTATTCGAATACAACCGGAGCGCGGGCTCGCCATTTGGCTTCCGCAAAATCCCCGAAAATGCCGCCGACCCATCGCTAAACTCATACGCCGGCCATCCGCCATTCAACTGCTCCGTCGAGTTCGTCCCATCCGGCGGATTCGCCTGCTGCAGCGCGAGCGTATTCTCCACTCGCAACTGCAGCAACCCTCCCAACTCAGGACCAAGCATCAATGACGACGCCAGCTTGACTCCCTTCACCAATTCCGCAGCGCTCGTCCGCGAGTCCACCACCATGTTGCATTCGAACCGCGGCGTCAGTTGCGTGTTCCCATACAAATCCGTCGTCTCGATCGTCTCCGCGCAATACTCCGCCGCGGTCGCGAAGCTCACCAGGTCCAAACTCGACGTCAGCCATCCGCTTCTTCGCAACACATCTAGCAGCACCCACGCCGGATTATTAGTGAACGAAACTCCCAGCGACGCCCCCGTCGCATCGAACTGCTCGATCTGCAGTCCCTGAATCAGCACCTGCACATCCGCGAGCGTCGCCCCGTTGCTGATCGAATTCGGAACCACCACGTTCAGATACGCCATGCTCCCGTACGGATCGCCCAGCGGATTGCCGGAGCTGTCCGTAAAATCTGGATCGAGTACACCGTTCCTCGCACCCACGCTCACGATGCTGTACCACCCCGTCGCGGTCATGTTCGTCCCGCTCACTGCCAGCGGAATCTGGATCTGATTCACCAGCACCGTTACCACGCCTTGAATCGGACCCATCCCCAACAGCACTTCCATGTGCGTGAGGTTCCCGTCATTGCGCGCGAACACAATCGGCGGATAACACCACGCCGTCCCATACACCAGCGGAACGAAATCGTTGTACAGCGCTAGATTGTCCACTTCCGGCGATAAATGCGTTCCCTGCTCCCCGAAGCTCCGCACCAATATCTGCGGCGGAACGAACTCGATCCCGCCGAACCGCGCCGTTACATTAGCCGACGAGTCCGTGCTGAACATTCCCCGAGCCACGCAATTCGCCCGCGTGTAATCGCAGCTTGTGTACGCCGCGCCGCTATTCAAATTCCCCACGCCGCCCGTCTGATCCGCCGAATATCCGCAGCGATAAAGGTTCGAACAGACGCCCGCCGCCCCTCCCGTCATCGCCTCCGCCCGTTGCGCCGACGTCTCCGGAAACACCCACGGGCAGTATCGTTGAATCCGCACCTCCGGTAGCACGATCCTCGAAAGATTCAGTCGGTTGGTAAACGTGACTCGCAGCGATGACTCGGTAATCTCATCCGCGGTGTTCCCGGTTCCGAAAAACACTACGCGCAATTCCGATGCCGCCGCTCCCGCCACCAGGTCGTAAAACAAAAATGTAATTGTCAGTTGCGACCCGCGAAATCCCGTCTCCCTCTCGATCTCCGAAAAGTGTGAATCCGCATTCGCCAGCGTCACCGTCGTGTCCGCCGCGCCCTGTAGCGCGAAAGCATTGTGCTTCAGCAACCGCGCCGCATACGCATTCCCGCCCACCGTCACCGCGTGCGTGCTCCATCTTTCCGTCTCACCCGACGCCAGCAAACAATCGAACACAAATATCGGCGTCACTGGCGCGGCTTGTTCTTTAAGTATGTCGATGCTGGACATTTAGTTTGTATTCGCGTTAATTCGCGGCCAATATTCTCATCACCGCGTCATACTCATCCGTCCCCTGCGCCCTCACTATCAACGCGTCCGCCACGAACCGCGCATTCGCATACACGCCGCCCTGCTCGCCCGTCATCTTGTAATCTGACGCCGCCGGTTGCGCCTCCACCTGCATCCCGAACAGATCCACCGTCGCCCCCGCCGCCAACTGCGCCCCCACCGTCACGCTCGTCGTCGCCGCTCCCAACTCCGCCGGCATCGAAATCCTCTGCCAGTTTGTGGTCAGCGTGAACGTCCCCGACGCGCTCGCCCCAGTCGTCGACGCCTCCAGCGTCACGCTCGACCCTCCCGTTGTCTTCGCCCACGTGCTCAAGCAGTACCGGTAATTCCCCGGCACCGTCAGCACCTGTGTCACCGCTTCCGCCGCGATCCCCGTATTCACCACCCTCGTCGCCCGCGTCGTCCCTAGCGGGTCGCCAATCCCCGCCGTCAACGTGATCAGCGCCCCATTCACCCACGACCCCGCGCTCAACAATTCGCTGTTCGCGAACAAATTCCCCGCCGGATCCAGCAACGTGAACGTCTGCCACTGCCCCGCGACCGCATCGAACAACGCCTCAATCGATCCCCACTCCGCTGCGGTCAATCCCTTCAATTGCAGTTCCCACATCGTCTGCGCCGCATCCGGATCGCTATAGATCACTGTGCTTCCATCCGGAAGCGTGTTCACCACCGTGCGCTGCACGGTCTGCCGAGTCACCGGATACAGCGTCGCCGCGCCCGTCGTCAATTGCGGAAACACCAGCATTTACCGGTTCTCCCTCACAATCACTTGTGTCCCGTTCTCCATCGGCCCCTCAAATTGCAGCGAGAGCGTATCGCTCGCAAAACTACAATTTGGATAAACCGTAGCCGTCCACGGATCGGTAAACGAAAAACTCCCCGCCCTTCCCGCCTGGCCCAAAAAGAACTCGCGCAGCGTCTCCAACTCACCCTCATCCAGCAAATCCAACCGGATCGTCCACTGCTGCAGCACTCCCGGGAACCCCGGAAACCGTTGCTCGCTTCCATCCAGGAACCGGTAGGCTTGCGTCGAAAACTGCGGAGTCCGATCCGCCGGATACTGCGCGATCGCGCCCGTCTTCAGCACCGGGAAACTCGCCACGTCACACCTCCCGAATCACGTCGTTCAGCACGCTCGATTGCAACATCGCCTGCCGCACCGCCTGCGCGATGTCGTCGCTGTGATCCAGGAACGATTGGCTGTCCATCGCCTGCACCTGCACGGTAATCTGCGCTCCGCTGCTTTGCCCCGTGGGCACGCCGCGCGGCTGCCCGCCCGCCGCGTAATCAACCGCAAACGGTTGCGTGGGCGCCGCCTCATTAATCCCCGCATTCACATTCACCGCCGGCGGCATCAAAAACGTCGATGGCAAACTCTCCGTCGAACCCCCTCCCCCGAACAAACTCATGATCCCCGTGATCAGCGGACTCAACCCCGTCCCCACTCCCAGTACGCTCTCGATCGTGCTTCCAACTTCGCTCGCCGTCGAGCTTCCGCTCGTCTTCTGCCCCAGCTCTGTCGTGTTCTGATTGATCGCCTGCGTGTTCGCTTGAATCGTCTCCGCCTCCGCTTGCGTCACCGTTTGGAGCTGCTGCAACGCCTGCGACATCTGCTGATTCCCGCTCGACTGCGGCAACGATCCGTTCACAACCTGACTCGTCGTTTGCGGCTCTCCGAATACGCTCGGGTCGAGCAACCGCGTAACATCCGTCAAGTTATCGGTCGCCATTCGTCTGCTCCGCGCGCAACTCGATTTCCAGCGCCATGAACGCCTCCGCCTCTCTCGCCGTCAACTCGCCCGAGCCCACCGCCTTCCACACGAAGAATTTCTCCAGGAACTCCGCGCTCGTCGGAGTCACAAACGACGTCGGACACTCGTCGATCCCCACACGCCCGTGCGCCCACACCACTCGCCCCGGCCCGCGTTTGTCCTCAGGAAGAAACCCGCACCGTCTCCGAGCCTCCAACCCCTGCCGTCTGCACTGCTCGCATCTCCACCCGGCCAGGTCCCGCGCCTCACGTTGCGCTCGCAAGAAATGGAATGCGACGATCAGTTTTTTCTTTCGTTCTCGCTCAGCCCGCACTCGCCTCGGATCCTCGCCAGCATTTCCGCCGCAAGATCCGCCGGCCCCTTCTCGATCGCCAGCTCCGGCGTCGCCTCTTCGCCGTCGATCTCCAACCCCTCGATCGCATCGAGTCCCCACTCGAGATAAACTCGATCGATCTCGCCCTTCAGCACGGCCCCATCGAGCTTGTCCCGTAGATCGTTTCCCGCCTCGAGAAATTCAAGACCGCGTCCCGCCTCTCGAATTCGCCTCGCTAACGCAATCCGCCGTCCCACGGACATCCTGGAGATCCGGAACCTCACTCCCGCGCGCGTTTCCGAATCTATCCAAACATAACTGTCATGGCGCGTTTTATCCGAAAGCAACGTAGAACTCGTCATCCACGCTCCCTTGTGCCCGGCTGTTTTGAAATTTCCATTGCAGCCGCGTCTCGCTGTCGTCATACTCCGGAACCTCCGGCGTCATCGCCGGCATGTATGCCCCGAACAACTGCTGCTGCTGCTCGCCCAACTGGATCATCACCGAAATCGGCGACCTCTGCCGAGCCGCCTGGTACAACCCCGCGGTCTGCGAATCCACGCTCTCGAAAATGTTGAAGTTCAGCGTGATCTTCCTGACTCCCGCCGTAATGCATCGCGGAAAATCGGTCCCGAATTCATGCAGCCGCAGAGCGATATTGTTTTCGAGCGTCAGCTCCGCTTGGGTCAGCGTAAAGAATTGCGCCGGCGTTGCGCCCATCCATACCTGCCCCAAATGCCCGGGCACGATCGTATAGTCAAACCCAGTTTGCGCCGGCTCGCTCGGAAACGCGGTCAACCCTCCCTGCCCGCTCGCAAAACTCGAACTGTCCAGCAAATCCTGCGACGGTCCGGAAAAATCAAACTCCTGAAAATCCCCGTTCACCGTGATCTGCAATTTATCCATCGCCGCGCCGTTGACGATCCTCTGCACCGCCCCGCTCGGATCCCAATAATCGAATAGACTCACGCTCGGCAGACTCTCGCCCAGCGTGTATGTCATCGTCGCGCCGATCGCCGCTCCCGCCGTCGGCGTCACCGTAAACGGCGCGCTCAAGAAGACCGTCGTGCTATTTTCGACCGCCGCCACAAACCGCATATCGCTCCCTGAAGTCACGCCTTGCCCCGGCGTCAAACCGTGCGGAGCCGCGAACTGCAGTTGCGTTCCGCCCGTCACGCTCGCCACCGTGCCGCCCGCGAACAACACGCCCGGCGCTCCCAGCGCTGCTTGAAACAGCGGATCCTCGCTCGGAGGAGCCGTCTGATTCACCCACTCTGTCATCAGCGTGTTCAGTTGAAACGTGGTGGTCTTTCGAATCGTATTCGGAATTCCCGGAAACGTTCGGCTCCCGGTTTTGTCCTTCCTCCCGGTCACTACCGGCGCTTGTTTCGCGCCGAGATTCAACAGCGGAATCCGATTCGCCGCCGTCACCGTCGGAACCTGCCCGTACGCGCTCTCCGCACCCACGTAGACGCGTTCGTTATTGGATGATACGTAACACCCCATAGAAAATGCCGCCCGTTCCCTTCGTTATTCCGAAAAATCGACTTCGAAGCTTACCTTCGCGATTTGAATAAAATTCTGTCCGCCCTGCTGCACGGCTTCGAAATTTACGTCGTATCCGCCCGCGTAGAACGCGCCCTGCCCCCAGTTCCCGTGATTCGCGTCCAATATCTGTGTCACCGCGTCCGCGTACAGCCGCAGTTGGTTCTCGATGCCGTCGATCCGGTCCTGCGAAACCCGAACCTCCGTCACCGTCCGCACTTTCCCGGAAAAGTTCCGGAATTTCTCCGTCAGCAAATTTCGAACGCGGTCCGTGTACACATACATCGCTGGATACTTCACCGGCTGAGCTTTATCTGCCAGCGCCGCCGGCACGTTCTGATTCACGATCTGCGCCGCCGCAATCGGCGGCAGCGTCACGCCGGTATCGATCGCAAGCTGCGCGATTGCCGAGTTCACTCCCGTGTCCACCGCTGTCAGAAACCCCATCATCTGTTGCGCCGCGACGCTCGCCGTAACCGCCATGCCTCAGCCCCTTCTGAGCAAATTCCCGCCGGTGACGTAAATGTCCGGCGTTTGCCCCGATCCCGGGCATCTTCCCGTCACCAATCCTGACGCCGGTAGCGTAAAGCTCGTGCCCACCGCGACCGGCGTCTCAGTTTGCAGCGTCACCGCCTCCGCCGAAACACCCATGTACACGTTGAATCCCATGGCAACCGCCGGAGCATTCACCGCCGTCACCACCGGCAAGCTTCCCGCCGGTGACGCATAAGTCGTTTCTTCGCTCGGCGCACCCTCCTGCCCGTTCGCCGCTACCCAGCTCACCTCCACGTAGTACGTCGTCGCCGGAATCAACCCCGCCACATAACCGAACGTCGGCTGCTGCGCTCTCGGAATCGGCGTCTTCACGATTCCAATTCCGAAGCCATAAGCAACCTGCCGCGCCTCCTGCGTCAGCTCGCGATACTCATTGAACTTCGCCGCATACCGGCTATTCAATTGATTGTTGAAGGCGTCCCGATAAAACACCGCGAGCGTATGCAGAGCATGCCAGCGCCGCATCTGCTCCGTGACCACCACATCGGAGACTCCGATCGTCCGCCGCATCATTGCCGCCGGATCTAGCGGCGTCCCGTGATCCAGCAGCGCGTCCAGCACATCCTGCGAAATCTCCTCGAGCGCCAGCCACAGCTTCGACGTCAGCGGAATCGTCTCCGCATTCGAAACCGCCACGACTCCCGATTCGTACACCTGCAGCGTTTGCTCGTTATTCGGGCTGCCGTCCGTCAGGAGCATGAGTTATTCCCTCTTGTTCTGCTGCTTCGTGCCGCGCGACCTTGCCCGCTCGGCCACTCCGCCATACGCCGGGACGCTCCGCCCGGCGCTCGCGTGAAACTCCGCTGTTTGCTCCGGGCTCGCCAGCGTCGCTCGCTCGTCGACGATCAGCTTCGCCGCCAAACCTCGCGGAGCCTCCGTCATGACGCCCGGCTTGCCTCCGTCCGCCGTTTCTCTGCTCACCACCACCACGAACGGCCCCGGCAAGTCTGCTTCAAGCTTGCGAATTTTTTGATAGTACGCTCGCAGATCCATATGATTTGGATGGGCACAAGCTCCTCGCCTGTGCCCGTTCCCTTCTTTCCTAGCTGTAGACCTGGACTCCGAACGGGTTCTGCAACACGCCGCATCCGTACAGCACGTCCACGGTGAACTGCTGCGCCAGGGTGTTCGGTTGATAGCTCATCGTTACGCGCATGCCGAAGCTTCCCAACTCCGCGTACTCTGCGATTGCTCCCGTGCCCGGCAAAGGTTGCGGCAGCCGTCGCACCACCAATCCGATCGCATCCCGCGAAAACGCCAAATTGTGCGTGATCACCGGACTGCTCCCCGTGTGTGCGATGAACTGCGACCTGAAGATGTAGAAGTCCTTCATCTTGCCGACCGCGCCGTCCACCAGCGCCCGTAATCCTGCTTCGCCCGCGGTATTGAACTCGCTAAAGCGTGGAATCTGCCGCAGCGCCGAGTACGTGTTCGAATCCACCACCAAATACTTGTTCGCGCTGGGAGGAACCTTCGCTGAGAATAGTGCCGTCTCCGCCGCGTCCACCGTGTCCTCGACGATCGTCGTTCCGCCCGTTCCCACCGGCGCATTCGTCGTGAACGAAGCGTAGAGATTGAGCAAATTGGTCTCGATGCTCTCCGCGATCGCCACCACGGCCGGCTGCATGTACAGCTTCAGCAGGTCCGGCACCGCCAGCACCTTGGTCACGTCCGGAATCAGGAACGACGCTTCGGCGTGCGTGTCCAACGTGATCTGCGCCGCGTTCAGCGTCGGATTTTGCAGCGTGACCGTTCCGCCCTCCGCAATGTTATTCGCCACCATCGGAGGCGGAAGCGGCACGTTGATCGTGTCTCCCGCGTTTGCGAAAGCCGGTTCGTAGTCGCGATTGACCAGGTTCCCCATCACCAGGTTCCCCATCAAAGCTGGCAGCGCATCCGCCGCCACCAGCTTCACCAGCGCATTCGCTACGTTTGTCGATGTAATTGCTCCCATTTCGTCTCCTATTTAATCGATCGTTCTTCTACATACCTCGTAGCGTCTGCGACGCCACTCTCGCGATCTCTTGCCGCGCTCGCTCCCGATCCTCCGGGCTCATACCCGGCCGGATTTTGTCCAACTCCACTGCTCCGCCGCTCGTGGCGGTCCTCTGCCCCGCCGTCGCGCCCGAACCGCCGCCGAGCCTGGCCGGCAGCAGCTCAGGATTCTCGCTGACGAACCGCGCCAGATAATCCTTCGCGTCGCTGCCATCCGCCGCCAGCAACCGGCCATCGTCCCCGCGCCTGATGTCGTCTTTTACCGCCTTGTATGCCAGCTCGACCTTCGCGACTCCCAACCGCTGCAACTCGCCGCGAACCGCCGCGCTCCTCTCGGCTTCCTCCGCTTTCGCCCGAGCTCTCTCGTTTTCCGTGATCAGCTCGTTCACACGCTGCTCTAGGCTCTCGCGCCGCCGCCGCTCCTCGAGCAACTCCGCCTTGTGCGCCGGCTCCGACTTGCTCTGCTCCGCCTTCACATATTCATCGATCACGGATTGCATCATGCTCCGCAGATCACCGTTTTCTTCCGCCATTCTTCGCTCCTCTCACGCCGCCTCAATCTCCGCCGCGATCTGGTCCTTTATCTGTTGCCGCGAATCGCTCAGGAATTTCAACGCCAATTTCTTAAAGATTTCCTTTTTCAGCGTCGGCGATTCGACGCCCAGCGCAAGCAACTGCTTTGCATCCGCCAATTCGCTTGAAAAGTCCGAAATATCGAACTCGTCCATTCCCGTCACGCCGACCGCGATCCCGTCTTCTCTCGCCGCCGCGATCGTTTTCAGCACTCGCTTCACCTGATCCTTCACCGCGTCCCCATACGCCATCAGCACTTCCTGCGTGATGGAAAAGTCCATCTGCTTCGCTAAGCCCGACTGCAGCGTTCCTTTGTCCAGGGCCTTGCCCGCCTGCGGCAAATAGCAAACCCGGTAAATCTCTTCTTGCAATTGCGTCAAATTGTCCGCCGCGATCTGAAAAACCTTGCCCTCGGGTTCGGTCCAGCCGAATCGGTCTCCCGGCGCGAGCTGAATGTAGTAGCTCTCGCCCACCATTTGGCTCCACTCACGGTCCGAGTAAACCACCGGCATCGCGAACAGGCCCATCGTCAGCGCCCATGCCAGCGCATTCGACTTATTGAAGTGCTCCAGTTGCAGCGAACCCGCACGGTTCAAAATCCACAACCCCTCCGGAATCCTGAGCCGGAACAGCGGCACTTGACCGAGCCTCGCCAGCCCATGCGTCCCCTCATCCACCAACCTCGCCGAGCTCGGCAAACCCATTCCCTCCGTGCTCACGTAAACCCGGAACGTTTGCTTGTCGTAATACGACCAACGCGTCTCCACGCGCCACTCGTCATCCTCAACGTGATCTTTCTTGAGCAAACTGGTCCTCAGCACCACCCATTCGTAATTGCCAAGCTCGTCCAGGCTCCAGTTGATGACGTCGTCAGCCGCGTAATCGACCAAGTACGCTCGCGATGCGCCGACCGCGTCCTCCTCGCCTCTCGTACCCACGGGCATCGAAACTCGCGGAAAATCCACCAGCACGTACCCGCCACCGGTGACTAATCCCTCGATAAATACCCGCCGGAAAAAATCGTTCAATTGCGTCTGCTTGCG
>JASHRP010000101.1 GCA_030037375.1 Bryobacteraceae bacterium
TTCGGCGATAATTAGCGTGGAAAACCCCGAACCGATCTCGATGATTCGCGCTGGACCGCATGGCGGATCGTGCAAAAGAGTACTTCGGCATCCAGGCACGGATATTGGTCATTTCGATAGTGATCACGAAATGGATCGACTGGAGGGTCGAATGGGAAATTCGGTCTCGCACAGATGTGCCGCCAAGTGCTCCAGTAATTCCAGTTGCCTCGGAACGTTGTAATCGACGGATGGATCGTTCGGTTCTGTTTCCGGGGGATTATGACAAGCGCGCGATCCGTTTGATCCGGGATGCTGCCATGCTAAAATGACGCTAATCCACATGAAACGAGTCCTCGTTACGGGAGGTGCTGGCTATAAGGGTTGTGTGCTGGTCCCGAAGCTCCTGAACGAAGGGTATGAAGTCGTCGTTTACGATCTGATGCTCTTTGGATCGCGCGGTTTGCCCTCGCATCCGAACCTGCGGGCGATCAAGGCTGATATTCGAGACGCCGATGCGTTTAGAGAGGCGGTCACCGGTTCCGACGCCGTGATTCACATGGCGTGCTTGTCCAACGATCCGAGTTACGAGTTGGACCCTCAGCTCAGCAAGACGATCAACTTCGACTGTTTCGAGCCGATGGTTGAGGCGAGCAAGAAGGCCGGAGTGCGGCGGTTTGTGTACATTTCTTCGAGCTCCGTATACGGCGTCAGCGATGCGCCGGAGGTGACCGAGGATCATCCTCTGGTTCCACTCACGGATTACAGCAAATACAAGGGAATGTGCGAAACAATCCTGCTCGCGCACGGTTCCAGCGAGTTTGTTCCTCTGATTCTGCGTCCCGCCACCGTGTGTGGCTATTCGCCGCGGATGCGTTTCGACTTGACCGTTAATATTCTCACAAACCACGCCGCGAAGCGCGGTACGATCACCGTATTCGGCGGCGCGCAGAAGCGTCCCAACATTCATATCGATGACGTTGCGGATCTCTATGTGGAGGCGCTGAAATACCCGGATGACATGGTTGCCGGCAAGATTTTCAACGTCGGATACCAAAACGATACCGTTGCACGCCTCGCGGAGATCGCGAAAGTCATCGTAGAGCGCGAATTTCCAGGAAAAGCGCCGATTCGTGTCGATACGACCGCAACAAACGATAACCGTTCTTACCACGTTAGCTCCCGGAAGATCCTAGATGAGCTCGGTTACCGGCCGCAGCGAACCATCGAAGACGCGGTGCGCGATCTCTGTTGCGCGTTCAAAGCTGGGAAATTCGAAGACAGTTTGACAAATCCGGAATATATAAACGTCGCCACCGTAAAGGCATCGGCATTGCGATGACCAAAGCTAAACCGATCGCGGTTGTAACCGGCGGCGCTGGATTTATCGGGAGTCACGTGGTGGACCTGCTGGTGCAAGAGGGCTTCCGAGTCCATGTGATCGACAATTTGACCGGCGGGAGATTACTCAATTTGGCATATCATAAGCGGAATTCCGATGTCGTTTTTGAGCAGCGTGATATTCGTACGATCGCATCCGATGACGTGTTATTTCGCGGCGCCACATACGTGTTCCATTTTGCCGGCCTTGGAGACATCGTGCCTTCGATCGACCGGCCGATGGAGTACATGTCCACCAACGCTTTCGGCACTATTCACGTACTCGAAGCCGCGCGCCATGCTGGGATCCGCAAATTTGTGTACGCCGCTTCCTCGACTTGTTATGGTTTGGCTGAAGAGCTGCCGACCACTGAGGAGGCTCCGATTCAGCCCCAGTATCCCTATGCGTTAAGCAAGCTGCACGGTGAATCGGCGGTATTGCATTGGGGTCTGGTTTACCGGCTGCCAGTGAACTCCATTCGCATTTTCAACGCGTACGGAACACGGTCGCGCACCACGGGAGCTTATGGAGCCGTGTTTGGAGTGTTTCTCGCGCAAAAGCTCGCGGGCAAACCTCTGACGGTGGTCGGCGATGGCACGCAAAGGCGCGACTTCTTGTATGTAACGGACGTGGCGCGGGCGTTCTTCGCGGCGGCGACGACCGATCGGGTCCAACGTACTTACAACCTGGGGGCCGGCAATCCGCAGTCAGTGAATCATCTTGCCGATCTGCTGGGCGGTCCGCGCGTTCACATTCCACGCAGGCCGGGCGAACCAAATTGCACCTGGGCGGACATCACTAAAATCCGATCGGAGCTTGGATGGGAGCCTCGCGTATCTTTTGAGAAGGGCGTTGAGACCATGCTCGCGAACATAGATTACTGGCGCGACGCTCCGGTCTGGGACGTGAATACAATCGAGGCTGCAACAAAGAATTGGTTCGCATTTCTGCAAAAGGAACCGACCACGGTATGACTCCTGCTCCTTCCAAGCGCAATCCCAAGATCGTGTTGCTGGAGGATTTGGCGCAGCTAACGGCTTCACTTCGCGCGCAAGGGAAGACGGTAGTTCATTGTCACGGCGTTTTTGATCTGATGCACGTTGGGCACATCCGCCATTTCGAGCAGGCCAGGCAGTTGGGCGACGCGCTGATCGTAACCGTGACCCCGGATCAGTTTGTGAACAAGGGGCCGAACCGGCCAGTCTTCACCGAGACCCATCGCGCGTGGGCAATCGCCGCGCTTTCGTCAGTGGATTACGTTGCGATCAACCGATGGCCCACCGCGATCGACACGATAAAGTTTCTTGCGCCCAGCATCTACGTAAAAGGAGCGGAATATCGGGACGCGGCGAAGGATCGGACGGGAGCCATCACCCGGGAAGAGGAGGCCGTTCGATCCGTCGGCGGCAGAATGGAGTTTACGGGAGATGTTGTCTTCAGCTCATCCACATTGCTTAACCGGTTTTTCGGAACGCTACCCGAACAAACCCAGGAATTCTTGGCGTTATTTTCGAGCAAGTACAGCTCGGACGACGTTTTGCATCGCTTGGATGAGACGCGTAAGCTGAAAGTCCTCGTGCTCGGCGAAGCGATCGTTGACGAGTACAATTACTGTGAGACCCTCGGGAAATCGGGCAAAGAGCCAATCCTGGCCGCGCGCTACATCAATAGCGAGCGGTTCGCGGGCGGCGTGCTTGCGGTCGCTAATCATGTTGCGGCGATTTCCGACAACGTCACGATGCTCACCTGCCTGGGCGAGATTTCGACTGAAGAAGATTTCATACTCGAACACATGAAGCCGGCGGTCGAGAAGCGGTTCCTTTACGTGCCAAATACGCCGACGATCGTCAAACGGCGTTTCATTGAATCATATCCTTTTCAGAAACTTTTTGAGCTCTATGTCATGAGCGATTTCGAGTGCTGGACAACGAAATCCTCTGAACTTTCTGCCATACTTTCAGATATTCTTCCGGAATTTGACGCAACGATCGTGGCTGATTACGGCCATGGCATGATAACGCCGGAAGTTGCCGGTGTGCTCTGCCGCGATGCCCGCTTTCTTGCCATCAACACCCAGGTGAATGCCGGAAATCAAGGATTCAACACCGTCTCGAAGTATCCTCACGCGGACTATGTTTGCGTATCGGAGCGCGAGCTACGGCTGGAGGTGCGCCGCCCGCATGGCGACCTCTACGAAATCGTTCGCGACGTTTCGGCGCGGCTTTCCTGCGGCCGGCTGCTGATAACCCGGGGCAACCAGGGCTGCTTGTGTTACGCCCGCGACGAAGGTTTTTTCAAAGTCCCGGCGTTTACCGGCCACGTTGTGGATCGCGTGGGCGCGGGCGACGCGGTTCTGGCGATCACGGCCACCTGTGCGGCGCAACAAGCGCCGATGGAAGTGCTCGGCTTTATCGGAAATTGTGTCGGATCTCAGGCGGTGGGAACCGTGGGCACCCGCTCGACCCTTGAACGGGTGTCCCTCGCGCGGTATATCGAATGCCTCTTGAAGTAGGCGGCCATTGCGCGGGGGTGCGGCCGGGAAGCGTGGGCGGGGCACATCCTGGTTTACATTTCCCCGGTCTACATCTCCCGGCACATTCACGGTTGGTGCCCGGTGCGGTATGCTCTGAAAATCTGCCGGCTGTGTTTTTGGATCGCGATGGCGTGATTGTTCGCGATGTACATTATCTCCGCCGGGCGGCGCAGCTCGAACTGCTGCCGGGCGTCGCTTCCCTGAGCCGGCTGCAGCAGCGCTTTCGATTGATCGTGGCCACGAATCAGTCAGGCATCGCGCGGGGCTTGTTTACCGAGGATGACTTACTGTCAATCCATTCGGAATTAGTTGTGCATCTCGAGAACGCGGGGGTAGTAATTGATGCGTTCTACTATTGCCCCCATCTCGATACGGCAGAGATTGGTCCGTATCGCAACGCGTGCTTGTGCCGAAAGCCGGGGGCAGGGATGTTGGTCCAAGCGGCCGCCGACTGGCATATTCCGCTTCGGTCTTCGTACTTGATCGGGGATTCTCTACGTGATGTGCAGGCCGGCCGAGCGGCCGGATTGGCAGGCAGCATTCTGCTTGCCGCTTCCGACGAAGACTCCGCTCCGGCGCTTCCGGCTCACACTTTGGAGGAAGCCGTCGAGCGAATCTTGGAGGCACCAGCCGATGCGTGAACGGCGCATTTGCGGAGTCGATTTCGACAATACGATCGTCACGTATGATGAGCTTCTCGCGGCGATTGCCCATGAGCGCGGCTTACTTGATTCCGTGATTCCCGCAACGAAACGAATGATTCGGGACAAAATCCGCCGTCTGCCCGACGGCGAGATCGAATGGCAGAAATGCCAGGCGCTGTTGTACGGGTCCAGAATTCGGGAGGCTAGACTGAGCGACGGAGTAAGCGCATTCTTTCAGCTTTGCCGCGCCCACGAGATTCCTGTGTACATCATCAGCCACAAGTCCGAATATTCCCGTTACGATGCGACCGGCACCAATTTGCGAGACGCTGCGGTGGGATGGATGGCCGCTCACAATTTTTTTGGACCGGGTGGCTTCGGTTTGACGCGCGATGTCGTGTATTTTGCCGGAACACGCCAAGAAAAGACCGCTCGTCTTACGGCTCTTCGTTGCACCGATTTCATCGACGACCTGGAAGAAACTTTCCTGGAGGAGTCATTCCCCGCGAACGTTAGGCGCATCCTTTACGAACCGGGGCGCGAGAGTCCTCCGCCGGCCGGCGTCAAGCTGATGAAAAGTTGGCAGGAGATCAGTGACTATTTCTTTGGAGGAAATTGACCAACAGCTTGAGGCCGCGCGCCTCATGGCTTCGTCCGTGTTGCCCGCACCCGTCGACGATATACAGGCCGTTGGCGGCGGGCGCAACAGCCGGGTATATCGGGTCACGCTCGGGAATCTTCGGGCTCGCGCGCTGAAGGTCTACTTCCGGCACGCTTCTGATAACCGCAATCGCATGCGGACAGAATTCACCGGCCTGTCCTTTTTGTGGCGCAACGGCATCCGTAATGTCCCGGAACCGGTGATCGCCAGCGAGGAACACGGCTGCGCGGTTTATTCATGGATTGAAGGACGGAAATTCGAGTCTGCGGATGTGACTGCGGCAGATATCGATTCTGCTACTTTCTTCCTGCAGCGTCTCTCTGGGTTGCAAACGGCGGCGGGAAGCGGTTCTCTTGGGGCGGCGTCAGAAGCTAGCTTCTCGGCCAGCGCTATCGAGGAGAATCTTCGCTATCGTCTTGAGCCGCTACTAAGCCAGGATGAGTCTTTCGAACTCAAGACGTTTCTCTCCAGCAAGTTCCTTCCGGGTCTCGATCGTATGTGCCGCTGGAGCCGCAGCCGTCTGGGACGAGCATTTCAGACTGACTTGCCCCACGACGGCAGAACCCTTAGCCCCTCCGATTTTGGATTCCATAATGCCCTCAAGACAGAAACTGGAGAGATCTATTTTCTGGATTTTGAATATTTCGGTTGGGACGATCCGGCCAAAATGATCTCGGATTTTTTGCTTCATCCCGGGATGGCCCTGCCGGAAAGCTTGAAGAGCCGATTTACACGATCCATGCTGAACGCTCTTCCGTTTAATGCTGAGCTTCGCCAGCGAGTCGAAGCCTGCTATCCTCTGTTTGGCTTGAAGTGGTGCCTGATTCTGCTGAATGAGTTTCTCCCGGCGCATGCGCTACGCCGGCGCTTTGCAGGTATGAGCGAGGCGGAGCGGCGTAGTAAAGAAGCGGAGCAATTAAGCAAAGCCGAGCGAATGCTCCAAAGAATTACCGAAGAATATGAGTGTTTCCCTTACTTCGACTAACAGCGCGCCGGCCAATCGCACGCCATTAGATGCCCGGTCCTTGAAACTCCGGGAGACCATTATCAAGGCGATCCTGGCCGGGAACCGTGGGCACGTCGGATCGGCCTTTTCCCTGGTCGAAATCCTTCGCGTGCTCTACGACGACGTGTTGCGATTCGATTCGTCAAACCCGCGCTGGTCCGGCCGCGATCGCTGCATCCTCAGCAAGGGCCACGGGTGTCTGGCTCTCTATGCGTTGCTGGCCGACAAAGGCTTTTTTCCGGAAGAAGAGCTGTGGAAATTCTGCAAACCCGACGGCATCCTGGGCGGACATCCCGAATACGGCAAGGTGCCTGGAGTGGAGGCGTCCACGGGCAGCCTCGGACATGGCTTGTCGATTGGCATCGGCTTCGCCTTGAACGCACGTTTTGAGGCAGCGGGCTATCGCACGTTTGTTGTGATTAGCGACGGCGAATCGAATGAGGGCTCGGTGTGGGAGGCGGCTCTATGCGCAGCCAAGCACAAACTGGAAAATTTGATTGTGCTGGTTGACTATAACAAACAGCAGTCTTACGGGACGACATACGAAGTGCTCGATCTTGATCCCTTGGCGGATAAGTGGCGCGCGTTCGGTTTTGGTGTTCGCGAGGTGGATGGCCACAGCGTTTCTGATTTGCGGAGCGCGCTGACGCAAGTGCCATTCGAAAGCGGCAAGCCTAGCATCATCATCTGCCACACTATCAAGGGCAAAGGCATCAGTTTCGTGGAAAACAACTTGAACTGGCACCACAAGACCAAAATCAGCCCGGCTGAAGCCGACGCTCTCCTCGCGGAACTAAGAGTTTGACATGCGCAAGACCTGCCTGGATTGCGTATACGAGATCGCCAAACATGACAAGCGTGTTTTTTTCCTGGGGTCTGACTTGGGTATCGGAACTTTGCAGCAATTCAAAGCCGAAATCCCCGACCGCTATTTCATGGAAGGCGTCAGCGAAGCCAATCTCATCGGCATGGCCGCGGGTTTAGCTCTTGAGGGAAAGATCGTTTATGCGAATACCATCGCGACGTTCCTGACGCGCCGTTGCTTTGAGCAGGTAGCTTTGGACCTGTGCCTTCACAATGTCAAGGTGCGTTTGATCGGCAATGGCGGCGGTCTGGTATATGCGCCGCTCGGACCAACTCATTTGGCCACGGAGGATATTGCAATTTTTCGGGCTCTTCCGCGCATGACGATCCTTGCTCCGGCGGATGCGGGAGAAATGCGGCGCATGATGCCTCAAACCGTGGACCACCCTGGTCCAATCTACATTCGTTTGGCGAAGGGTGGCGATCCAATTGTTACCGAGCCGAACGTAGCCTTCACGATCGGCAAAGCCTATCCCATGCGTGAAGGCTCCGACGCTTTGATCGTAACCACGGGAGTCATGCTGAAGCGCGGACTCGACGCCGCAGCCCAGTTGAGCGTGAAAAGCATTGAAGCGGCCGTGCTGCATGTTCCTACGATTAAGCCACTGGATCAAGCCGCCTTCCTGGAGCTCGCCGCGCGTGTGCCCGTGGTCGTGACCGTCGAAGAACACACCATTAACGGGGGCCTCGGCAGCGCGGTTGCGGAACTCCTCGCCGAAGCGGACTTTGCTGGGCCCAAGCGCCTGAAGCGCATCGGCATTCCCGATGTGTTTCCGGATAAATACGGGTCTCAGGATTCGTTGCTGGCTCGGTACAACATAACGCCAGAAGGGATTTGCTCGGCTGTAGAGGGCTTACTTTCTAAGAAGGAGAATGATGGGACAGCTCAGGAATTTCGTCACGCCGCTCCATAAGAGGGCCAAGCGAGACTATCTTGCCCGCATGGTGGACCAAAAAGTCCATTGCATGCTGAAGGCAAAGGAATATGAGTTTGATTATTGGGATGGCGACCGCCGCTACGGATACGGCGGGTATAGGTATGACGGCCGCTGGAAGCCCGTGGCCCAGCAATTTATGGACGTCTACAGGCTTCCGCCCAATGCCAGAATCCTTGACGTCGGTTGCGGCAAAGCCCATCTTCTTTACGAGTTTTCGCAACTCCTTCCGCAAGCTGAGATCCATGGCTTCGACGTTTCCAAGCATGGCCTAGCCGACGCGCCGGAGCCGATTCGCGACCGTCTTGTTCGCTACCGCGCGCAAGACCGGTTGCCGTACGGCGATCAGTATTTCGATTTGGTGATCTCCCTCGGCTGCTTGCACAACCTGCGCGTGTTTGAGCTAGAGACCGCCGTCGGGGAAATCGAGCGAGTGGGGAAGCACAAGTACATCATGCTCGAGAGCTACCGCAATGAAGAGGAATTGTTCAATTTGCAGTGCTGGGCGCTAACCTGCGAATCCTTCTTCGATACGGCGGAGTGGATATGGCTCTATAATCATTTCGGGTTTACGGGGGATTATGAATTCATTTATTTCGAGTAGGCGGCAAGGCGTGAGTCAAAAGATTCTATGAAAATGCGGGCCGCGATCCTGGAGAGGCTGTGCGCGCCCCTAGTGCTGGACGAGGTCGAAATTCCGGCCTTGGAGTGCGGTCAAGTGCTAGTCCAGATTCATCGAAGCGGTATCTGTGGCGCGCAGATTGGCGAGATCGATGGGAAGAAAGGGCCTGATAAATTTCTTCCTCACCTTCTCGGTCATGAGGGCGGCGGAGTGGTGCTCGATATCGGTCCCGGCGTAACCCAGGTCAAGAAAGGCGACCACGTCGTTCTGCATTGGCGCAAAGGCGCCGGGATTCATGCCCGCCCCGCGAAATATGCCTGGGACGGCCGGGTTGTGAATTCCGGGTGGGTGACCACGTTCAGTGAGCTATCCGTGGTTTCGGAAAATCGTGTTACGCCGATTTCTAAAGATGTGCCGTTCGAAATCGCCGCGCTCATGGGTTGCGCAGTCACTACGGCTCTCGGGTTAATTAACAATTTGGCTCAGCTCAAGATCGGACAGTCCCTCGCGGTGTTCGGGTGTGGAGGTGTCGGCTTGAATGTTGTGCAAGGCGGCGCGATGGTGTCGGCCGATCCGATTATTGCCATCGATATTTACGACCATAAGCTCGATTTAGCCCGGCAATTTGGAGCCACGCATTTGATCAACTCTGCTCGCGCCGATGTTCGCGAAGAGGTGCGAAAAATCGTCGGCCCGGCCGGTGTGGAAGTATTCGTCGAAAACACGGGATTGGTCCGCTTGATTGAGTGGGCGTACGAGCTTACGGCAAACGCGGGAAAGACCATCCTCGTGGGAGTTCCAAAGTACGATGAGGACATCACGATCCACTCGCTGCCGCTACATTTCGGAAAGGTGCTCACGGGATGCGAGGGTGGCGCGACCGATCCGACGGTCGATATTCCGCGCTACCTCCGCCTATACCAAAGAGGAAAGCTGAAGCTTGACAATCTGATCACGCACCACTTTGCGTTCCAAGACATCAATTCGGCTCTGGATGAGGTGCGCGGCGGGGCGGTGGGGCGATGCGTTCTGTCCATGAATTAGGCATTGCATGCTGGAGCACGAGTTTGGCGAACCCGTAACTCCATCGCGGGTGGTGGTGCTGGGGGAACGGGGCTTTGTCGCGAGGCGTTTGATCGCTTGGCTGCGCGATCGCGGGATTCCTTGCCGTGCGATCGGCAGCGCTGAGGTCGACCTGGTGGACCCAGGTGCATCCGCGTCGCTTGCGCAAGTTCTCAAACCGGGCGATTCTATCGTGTTCGCGTCGGCGCTAACACCGGAAAAGGGTCGAGATCGCGCGGCCTTTTTTAAGAACATTGCCATGGCGGACCATGTATGTAGGGTGTTGGCCGGCGTGCGTTGTACCCAGCTCCTCTATATCAGCTCCGACAGTGTTTACGGATCCCGGCACACGGATATTGACGAGGCGAGCTGCTGTGAACCAACCGAGATGTACCCGCTGAGTCATCTTGTTCGCGAGAAATTGCTTCTCGACGCCTGCGGCCGGGCTAGCGTGAGGCTTGCCATCTTCCGTCCCACGGCGATTTACGGCGCAACGGACACACATAATAGCTACGGTCCAAACCGTTTTGTTCGGTCAGCGCTTCAAGCCGGCAGAATCACCTTGTTCGGCCAAGGCGAGGAAGAACGCGATCATGTCTACATCGACGACGTGGTCGAGCTTGTCGGACTGTGCCTGCTGCACCGCAGCTCCGGAGTGCTGAACGCCGCTAGTGGGACCGCGCTTTCCTTTGCGGAAGTGGCACACGTCATCACCGCGGCGATTGGCCGCCCGGTCGTTGTCGAATCCGCGCCCCGCCGGGTTCCGATCTTCCATCGCCGGTTCCAAAACTCGGCCTTGACAAGCGCATTCCCTGGTTTTCGGCCGACGCCGTTGAACACGGGAATCCGGCGGATGTTGTCGGAACTCGGCTCGCCACCGTGGCTAGTCAAGGATGATCCGCCAGCCCGTGTGTGATAATTTGGTGAACTATTCGTCTACGGCTATGGGATTTGAATCGCAAGCCGGAAATCTGGATCGCCTTCAGAAGTTCACGCTGGATCTCGCCAAGAAAAAGGGCGTGACGGAATCCACTCCGATAGCTGAGCGCCTCCTTGGTGGCGGCTGCACTCAGCGGGAGCGGCCACGGACGACTCCATGACGGAGAACTCCCCGAATCAGCCGGGAGACCTTCTGGATGTGAGCATCGTTATTCCGTGCCTTAACGAGGAGAAAAATATCAAGGATACGCTGGACGCCGTGACAGAGACCATGGCGGAGCTTCCCTTTGCCTACGAAATTCTCGTCGTCGATGACGGTTCCGCTGACGCAACTGCCAGCATCGTCCTCCGGTACTGTGAAACCCATCCTCAGTTGCCGATCACGCTGCACAAGAACCCTCGTAACCGCGGCTTCGCGCGTTCTTACGTGGATGCGGCCTTCCTTACACGAGGGAAGTACTATCGGCTGGTCTGCGGCGATAACGCGGAGCCAAAGGAGGCGCTTGCCGCCATTTTCGGGAATCTGGGGAAAGCGGACATCGTGATGCCGTACCATAGCCAGATCACCGGCAAGCCTCCATTGCGCCGCGCGCTCTCCCGCGGCTATACCGTCTTGGTGAACCTTTTCAGCGGATATAACATCGCTTATTACAACGGGTGCGCGATTCACCTGCGATACAACGTAATGCGCTGGGGTCCGTATTCGTTTGGTTTCGGCTTCCAAGCGGAGCTGATCACGCGGTTGCTGGATGAAGGCGCCAGCTATCTCGAGATTGCCGTCCCAAACGTCCACCGCCAGAAAGAGAAGGGAAATTCGGCGATAAATGTAAAGAATTTTCTCTCAGTGGGGCATACTCTTCTCGAGATCCTGATCCGGCGCGTGCGAAGACAGGTCTTCAAGGAGCGGAAATGAAGTTCAAGGATGCGGCCTTGACGGCAAGTAATTGGGGTATGCCATCGGCGTCTGGAGTCCAGCGTTGCAAGGTCTGCGGCGCCGATGCGCTCGAAGATATTCCGGAATTCCGGTCCCTTCCTCGCGTGACTTCGGATTGTCTGCCGTTTCGCGACGGCGGGAGGCTCTTGGTCTGCCGCGAATGCAGCGCTGCGCAATCGCCCGCCGATGAACAGTGGTTCGGCGAAATAGGCGAAATCTATGATTCATACAGCGCCTACCGCCAAGCCGGCGGTGAGGAGCAGTGCGTACTTGACCCCGCAACTGGCAGGGTGACTCAGAGGAGCCGAGTGCTCGTGAGCAAGTTGCTGGCGCTCGCCGGATGTCCACAGTCCGGCACTGTGCTGGACATCGGCTGTGGGACTGGTGGAACGTTGAAAGCGTTCTCTGATCTGAGCGGCTGGAGGTTGTTTGGCTCCGAATTGGACAACAGGAGCTTGCCGGTTCTCAGGGCGATCGACGGGTTCGAGACGCTTTATACCTGCCCGCTCCCCGACTTGCCGGGCCGATTCACTCTAATAACGATGGTGCACGCCCTGGAACATTTCTCGGAACCAGTCTCAACTCTCAGGGACCTGCACTCCAAAATCGCTGCTGGAGGGCGGTTATTTGTCGAAGCGCCGAATGCCGAGGCCAACCCCTTCGACTACCTCATCGCCGATCACATGATCCATTTCACCCCCACCACTCTTTCGTTTGCCGCGGCTCGGGCAGGCTTCGCGATTGACTGCCTCGCGCTGAACTGGGTGACAAAGGAGCTTTCCCTGACTGCACACCCCAGCGGCGCTCTTGATGCAGCCTCACTCGGGACGGCAACGGAAATCGTGGATCAGATCCGCGCTCGGATCGTCTGGCTTTCCCGTTTCGTTGAAGCGGCACGTCAGGCCTCTGCTGGTGGCCGGGCGTTCGGATTATTCGGCTCCTCGGTCGCGGCAACGTGGCTTTGCGGCGTACTCGGGGATCGCGTTTCTTTCTTAGTCGAGGAAGACACGAATCGCATAGGCCGGACGCATTTGGACCGGCCGATTGTCAGCCCTGCGCAAGCGCCGCCTGGCAGCGTAGTTTTTTTAGCGATGGCGCCGCAAATCGCCCGTCTGGTAGCCGAACGGCACCGGAACACCCCGTTTGAACTCCGCAGTCCGCCGGACCTCGTATGACCGGCTCATCTTAACGCCCGCACTTCGGATTTGGCCTTGTGCTTCCAGGCTTGTATGATGTTCTTAAATCCGGCAAAGCCACTTCATGAATTTTCCCTTCGAATACAAACAGCGCGTTCTGGAAGCGATTGAACGTATTGACCTCGAAAAAGTCAACCAGGCGATTGACTGGTTTCGGGAAGCCCATGAAGCTGAACGCTCCATCTTCGTATGTGGCAACGGCGGCAGCGCCGCTACGGCGTCGCACTTCGTTTGCGACATGGTTAAAGGAGCAAGCTTCAACAGAGCGAAGCGCTTCCGCATCCTGGCTCTCACCGATTCCATGGCGACGATCACCGCGTACTCCAACGACGTCGCCTATGAGGCGATTTTTGTGGAGCAATTGCGCAACTTTGCTCGGCCCGGAGATCTTTTCACGGCGATCAGCGGCTCCGGCAATTCACCCAACGTATTGCGCGCCATGGAATACGCCAACGCCGCTGGCTGCCGTACCATCGCGCTCACGGGCCGCGATGGCGGGAAACTCGGCTCGCTCGCACAGCTCAACATCCAGGTTGAGGTCCCGCACATGGGCCGCATTGAGGATGCTCACATGATCGTGTGCCATATGATCGCGTACTACTTCATGGAAGAAGAAGCGCATAAGGCGTGACTGCCCCGGCTTGTTGTACAATCAAGACTAAGCTTAGAAGTTAGTCCGCAAGACGTTTCGCAGAATCGCAGCCGGACGGAGGGATTCGAATGAGCGCTAGAGCCCTAATTACAGGTATTACCGGGCAGGATGGCTCATACCTGGCTGAGTTCCTATTAAGTCGAGGCTACGAAGTTCACGGCATTGTGCGCCGCGTGGCAGTCGAAGATCCCACCCGGCGGCTCGGACGGATCGCTCACCTTATCGGCAAGGTACAACTCCATGCGGCATCACTCGAAAGCTTCCCGAGCTTGTGTAACGTGCTGCGCAAGGTGCGCCCGCAGGAGTGCTACCATCTTGCCGCGCAGAGCTTCGTCAGCTACTCCTTCGATGACGAATTCTCCACGTTGAATACCAACGTCAACGGCACGCATTACATGCTGGCGGCCTTGAAAGATGAGGTTCCCGAGTGCCGCTTCTACTTTGCCGGGTCGAGCGAGATGTTCGGCAAGGTTGAAGAGATCCCGCAGACAGAGCGCACCAGGTTTCATCCTCGCTCCGCCTACGGGATCAGCAAAGTTGCCGGATTCGAAATCACGCGCAATTATCGTGAAGCTTACGGCATGCACGCCAGCAGCGGCATCCTGTTCAATCATGAGTCCCCTCGCCGTGGATTCGAGTTCGTGACTCGCAAGATCACCTACGGCTTGGCCCAAATCATGGCAGGCAAGAGCGATCAGCTTCGTCTTGGGAACCTCCAGGCAAAACGGGATTGGGGTCACGCCCGGGACTACGTGGAAGCGATGTGGCTGATGTTGCAGCAGGACCAGGCCGATGATTACGTCATCGCCACGGGCGAGACTCATTCGGTCGACGAATTTGTGAAACTGGCCTTCGGCTCCGTTGGCCTGGACCCGAACCGCTATGTCATCGTCGATGAGCAGTTATTCCGGCCAGCCGAGGTAAACCTGTTGATCGGGGATTCTGCCCGGGCGCGCTCCATACTGGGTTGGCAGGCCAGGACGAATTTCGAGGAGCTGGTGAGAGAGATGGTAGCTGCGGATTGCTTGAGTGCAGGCATCGAATATCCCTTTGCGGCCGCCGCTCATACTCACTAGGAGCATCAAAGTTCTAGCTCATGGTTGATACGATCGACGTTCAGGTAATCATGCGCGAGATTCGCGAGCGCATCCGTAAGGACTTCGATTTCCCGGAGCTCGGACTGGATCGGGAGCCTTCCGGATCTACCCAAAACGACGATCTGACGGCATCGCTCCGTTCGGCGCTGAACCTCGTGGGAAAGCTTCCTCCTCAACCTCCTACCCTGCGGGGTTGGGTCGGCGCTCTTCTTGTGAAGACCGTTCGCCGAGCATTGTTCTGGTACACACCTCAACTTCAGAGTTTTCATGCGAGCGTGGTGCGAGGATTCGAACGGCAAGCCGGCGCGCTCAATGCGCTTGCGGTGGCTGACCGGGAAAATCGGGAGGAGATTGAGCGTCTCAGAACGCAGGTGGAAATATTGCAATCTGGGCTCGAACGCGCCAACCGGTTGCTGGGAGTTGACGCCGTCACGCATGAATCGAGGTTAGCCGTAACCTCCCGAGCTGCGCGCGCATCCGACGGTGGTTGACGGAGCGAGGCGGCCAGGAAAGATTGTAAATGGCGTTTCGACCTCCCTCGATCCAGATCCTGACGCCAACGCTCGCCCCATACGACGCCATCGGTAACGATGCCCGGCAAATGGCCGGCGCGCTGGAACCTGCCTATGCAGTAAATCTCTATGCCGAAGGCATCGATCCATCCCTTGCGAAGGTTGCGAAGCCACTCCGCTCGGCTCCCGAAGCGGCTTGGAGTTCTCCGCACCGCATCCTCATTTACCATCACTCCGTGGGCTGGCGGTTGGGGGAGAAGATCCTCTTCCGGGCGAACAACAGGCTTGTTATTCGACACCACAACGTTACCCCCTCTCGATTCTTTGCTCCGTACTCGTTACCGCATGAGCAAGCCTGCGAGGCTGGCGCCGAATCCACCAAGCGGATCGCTCAAATTCCGAACGCGCTCATTCTCGGCGATTCCACTTTCAACTGCGAAGGTTTCATCGAACTCGGCGTCGCGCGCGAAAATTGCCGCGTGCTCCCGCCTTTTCATCTGAGCGAGGAACTCGGCCGTGAGCAGTTTCATATGCCCACTGTGCAGAGGTATTCGGGGGATTTTGTGAACATCCTCTTCGTTGGCGGGATCAAGCCCAACAAGGGACATGCCCGGGCGATCCGGGTACTCGCGGCTTACCGCCGTCATTTCAGCGAAAGGTGCCGGCTGATCTTCGCGGGCGGAATGGATGATCGCCTGGATGGTTACGTGGCAGAACTGCGCCAGCTTGCCATGGACCTCGGCGTCGCCGCACAAGTGATCTTCACGGGAGCTGTCTCCGGCAGCCAGATGAAAACGCTGTACACTATCGCGGACGTCTTCCTCTGCACCAGTGAGCACGAAGGTTTCTGTGTTCCCTTGGTCGAAGCCATGTACTTTCGGACCCCCATCGTTGCATGGGCCGTCGCCGCGGTCCCGGAGACGCTGGGCGATTGCGGCTTTCTGCTGGAGGAATGGGACGCGTTTCTATTCGCATCTCGCATCGCCACCGTGGTTGACGACGCCGAACTCGCCGGCCGTTTCGGCCATTTGGGTCATAGGCGCTATTTAAACAGGTTCGCCCCCGAAGTCCTAAAGAAGAAGCTTTGCGAGGTCGTTGCCGAAGTCGCGCAACCAGACCGGATAAGCACCGCCGCGAGCGTCTACCAGTGAGCGCCCTCAAAATCGCCTACGTCGTTCAGCGATATGGGCCGGAGGTCAACGGAGGCTCGGAAACCCATTGCCGGTTCCTCGCGGAGCGCATGGCGCGAATTCACCGCGTCGATCTTCTGACGACTACAGCAATTGATTATACGACCTGGAAGAACGAATACCCCGAAGGAGTAACGGAACTCAACGGCGTCTGCGTGCGGAGGTTCGGTGTCGATCACCCGCGAAACGTGCGGAAATTCAATAAGGCCTCCCGCCGGATCTTCGAAGGTTCGCACACGGAAGAAGACGAGGCAGCTTGGATGAAATTGCAGGGGCCGTATTCGTCGCGCCTGCTCGAATTTATTGCGGCGAATCGCGGCGCTTATGATGTGTTCGTGTTTCAAACCTATCTGTACGCCACCACTTTTGGTGGACTGCCGCTGGTCGCGGATCGCGCGATTCTTGTTCCAACCGCCCACGACGAACCGCCAATCTATCTTGGCATTTTCGACAAAATCATTCCGAAAGCGCGCCGTCTTCTCTGCCTTACTCCAGAGGAACTCGCTTTTCTGCAAAGACGCTTTCCTCAATCCAACTTGAACGCCGAAGTCATCGGCGTCGGATTGGACCCTCCCCCTGCTCCCGCGCCCGATTCTCGTTGGGACCGAATTCGGAATCAAATTGGGGATTCACCGTTCATCTTGTACGTTGGCAGGATCGACGAATCAAAAGGCTGCAAGACCTTGTTCGAGTACTTTGAGCGCTATCTCGATGAATCACAGTCTGTCGATTTGAAACTCGTTATGGTCGGCAAGCCGGTGATGAGCTTGCCGAATCACCCGAATGTAGTCGTCACGGGCTTTGTGCCGGAGGCCACCAAATTTCACGCAATTCGCAACTGCCGCCTAATGGCGCTGCCGTCTCCTTACGAGAGTCTATGCATTGCCGCGCTGGAGGCATGGATGCTGCAAAAGCCCGTTCTCGCGAACGGCAACTGCGCGGTGCTCCGAGGCCAGTGCATGCGGAGTAACGGCGGCTTGTGGTACTCCGATTATCCGGAGTTTCGCGAAGGTATGAACGAACTTCTGGGCAACGATCGACTCTCCGAAGCGTTGGGACGCCAAGGAGAGATGTTCGTGCGAAATCACTGCACCTGGGAACAGGTGGACGCCAAGCTCGACCGAATCCTGTCATCCGTAGCCTCGTCATCTCCTCAAACGCATGCCGGCCGCACGGCCGCTTGCTAATACCTCGGCGCATATGAGCGTCAAGGTTGCCTTCGTTATTCCCTGGTATGGAGAGGACATTCCCGGCGGAGCCGAAGCCTTATGTCGTGGACTGGTGAAGTGCCTGCTCCAGTCCGGAGTTCAGGCGGAAGTGCTTACGACATGTGTCAAACAGTTTGCGTCCGATTGGAGCCATAACTTTCACCCCGAGGGTGAGTCGATCGAGGGCGGCGTCACCGTCCGCAGATTCGGCGTCCGCCCGCGCGGCGCCGCGAGATTCGACGCAATCAACTCCAAGCTGATGAGGAACCAGGATGTCGCCCCCGAAGAGGAGCTCGCCTTCATGACCGAGATGGTCAGCAGCCCCGGGCTCTATGAGTTTATCGCCGCGAACAAACGCGGCTATGTCTTTCTGTTTCTGCCCTATATGTTCGGGACGACTTATTGGGGCATCCGCACATGCCCCGAACGTTCCATCCTCATTCCCTGTCTCCACGACGAAGCTTACGCCCGCATGGCCTTGGTTCGTCACATGGCCGAATCGGTGCGAGGCTTAGTCTTCAACTCCTCCGCTGAGAAGCGCCTGGCTGAGAGGCTATACAAATTGGACTCTGAGCGACTCGCCATGCTCGGAGCTCCGGTGAAGTGCGATTGGTCCGCGGACCCGCAGCGATTTCGTCGAAAGTACGGGCTGTCGAATTTCTTTCTTTACGCAGGCCGCACGGAAAAAGGCAAGGGTGCGGACATCCTTGTCGATTATTTTTGCCGATACCTGGACGAAACCGCACGAGCGGAGCAATTAGTCTTCATGGGCGGCGGCGAACTTGAGATACCGTCGAAATACCGCTCCCGCATCGTCAAGCTGGGGTTCGTCCCCGCCCAGGACAAATATGACGCATATGCTGCATCGATCGCCCTTTGCGTCCCCAGCGTAATGGAGAGTTTATCGATCGTAACCATGGAGTGCTGGCTGGCTGGGCGTCCCGTGATCGTGAATGCGCGCTGCGCTGTCACCTCCGATTTTTGCCGGCAAAGTAATGGCGGACTCTACTTCGCGGACTATCGAGAATTCCGTGAAATCCTCAAGTTGCTCGCCCAAGACCAGGCCAAGGACCAGGAGCTTTGCCGCGGCCTGGGCGCGAATGGCAGGCAGTTCGTTCTCGACAATTTTCGGCCGGAGATCGTTGCGGCCCGCTATCGCGAAACGCTCGAAAGATGGGGCTTTGATTTGTCGCGGGCGTGAGCCTGCTTAGCGGGATCGAGCATGGCGCATGCTAAAATCGACGCGTCGGGGCATTTCCCGGCCGGGAGGCTGGTCATGAGGCCTGAACGTCAGAGGCGCCGCTTATGAGCAGGATCTCACGGCGCCTTTTTGTCGAGGGTACCGGGGCCGGATTCGCCTCAGCGGTAGCGGCCGCCTAGCATATGCGTGGACTCTATTTCCTGGCGGGCGGCCTGCTTTTGTTCTTCGGAACGTTGTGTGCGTTCCAAAAGCCGTTTAGGGAATACTCCGGTACCGAGTAT
>JASHRP010000102.1 GCA_030037375.1 Bryobacteraceae bacterium
CATTGGGAAGGCGACACGCTCGTGGTGGACACCACCAACCAGAACGACAAAACCTGGTTCGATCTCTACGGCAATTTCAAAACCAACAATCTCCACATCACCGAGAAGTTCATACCGGTCGACGCGAACACGATCACCTACGAAGCGACCATGCACGATCCGACCATCTACACCCGCGACTGGACCACTCGCTGGAACATCACTCGCTTGAACACGCCTCCCAACTCCGACGGCCATCCGTATGAGCTGATGGAATTCGGCTGCATCGAGGGCAACCAGGACAAACAGCACTACACCGAAGACGAGGGCGGCAAAGCCAAGCAGGTTCTTGGAAAAAAGCAATAACTGGTCTTGGCCAGACGAGCTTGACGCTGTAATCGCGGCGCCCAAGCATCACAAGTTAATTCTCGAAAATGACCGAGTGCGCGTGCTGGACACGCGCATTCCGGCCGGCGACATCGTTCCCGTTCACACCCACCGCTGGCCCGGAGTGTATTACTCGGTCCAGTTCAGCCACTTCATCCGCCGCGATCGGGACGGCAAGATCACCTTCGATAGCCGTACCGCGCCTCCGATACCGCCCGGCGCGTACCTCGAATTCCTCCCGCCGCATTCAGTCGAAAACGTCGGCGACCAAGAAATCCACCTCATCAGCGTCGAGTTGAAACCCTAGCAGAGTGTCCAGATGCGCCGCGCCAGGGGCCACTCGAACAACGGTTGCGCGGGCACGGTGTTTCAATTGAGTATGACCGGCGACAGATAAAGCTAAGGGAGAAACTCAGATTGCTCCCTATTTTAGGCGCTCGAAGTTGTACTCGCCCGAGACATGACCCTCAAGAATGCTAGTGGCGATTCCTTGCTCGTTGCGAACGAATCGATAGGTTAGTCCGGTGCCAGAGAAGAGCGTTTCCGACTGCGGAAAAATCGGCTGCTTCGGCCCTCCGTCCACCGAGACGAGAAGACCGCCCTCCGCAAACGTGACCTGAACCGTCCGGGAGCCTTGGATATATGGTCCCTTGTACTCGCCTACGTACTTCGCGAGGATTTCTGGAGGCACTTTCACCGTGGTTTTCTCCTCGTCCGAAAGCCTGCCCACCCAGTGCTGTTGTCCGGTATCAGCATCCTCATTGCAGACGGTCTCAATCAATTCCGTGTCGGCGGCTAACTCGGCGCGAACGGGAACCGTCCAAGGCTTGGAGTAAGCTTCTGGATCTTGGAAAGTGACTGTTATCTCGATGTGACCGAAATCGCTGCGCCGGTAGCGCTCCGTGATCCGCAATGCCGCGGTGTGCGGATAGCCGTCGAGGAGCCAAGTGCGATCGTTGTATCCGGAACTTTCCACCACCAGCGCGTCCCCGTCCCAGTGGCCCACCGCGTAACCCATCCAACTCGGATTGGGGCTGGCCTCCAGGGAGCGGCCGTCCATGAAAATCTGACGGTAACTGAGATCTTCGTTCAGGATGATGAGCATGGTGGGCGTCTGAAGGAATCTCTTCAAGCCGCCCGCGCCCGTACTGTAGCCCGGACCTTCAGGCAAACATTTATACCGAGGATTGTCTCTGCCGAAATCTTCGGAGCGCTGCCGAATCAACGCTTGCGCCCAAGGTTGAATGTCGGCCGATTTGAGGTCTCCCGCGTTCCGAACCGCGATGTTGCCAATCGCGGTTTCAAGCGGCATAGCCCAAAGGCCCGTCAAGTCGGGGTGGCCATCGGCGGTCCGTGGCGGCGGGGCGGAGAGGTTCGGTTTGCCATCCGCGGTGCGTGGAATCCCGGGCGTTGGAAAATTGAGCCATTGCGCGGTTAGCAAAGCTGGGAACAAGCCCAATACGGCTACGAGTGCGATTCTGTGCATTGTTCTTTTCCCTCCCGGGAGCGCGACAGTTTTCAATCAGGACAGTATTAAGACTATGCGGAAAGGGGAACGCTCGCAACGGGACTGAGCGGGCATTAGGGTGCCAGTCGCCTCCTCTTTTCGCGGGAGCTATATCATGATCAGGAGGAACGCGTAATGCCCACTTCGAGATGCAATGTTTGCGCACTTGGAATCTCGGTTTTATTGTGTACCGCATGGGCGCAGACACCGCCTCCAGATTCCGTCGAGGCGCATCTTGCGGCCGGCAAGAACGCCGCCGGCGGACGCGACAACACTCCAGATTTCTACGGCCTGGTCACTGCTCTTTGTGTTGCTCCGTTGAGCGCACCTCCTCGGCCGGACGCTCCAGCTCCAAGGATGGATCCTAATCGGGCCAGAGCGTACCTCGAACCGAAAAAGGCCTTTGATGACCTTTACTGGATGGGCACGGCTTCCCGTTCCACCTGGGCCCTGACCACCAACGATGGGATCATCCTATATGACACACAGAGTGTTTACGACGCGGAGGATATAATTGTCGGCGGCCTGAAAAAGCTTGGCCTCGACCCGGCGCAAATAAAATACGTCATCGTTTCGCATGCTCACGAGAACGAAGTCGGCGGCGCGAAACTAATGCAGGAACGCTATGGCGCCCATATTGTAATGGGAGCGGGCGATTGGGATATGGTCGCCGAATCTGTCAATGGCTTTCCGAACGGAAAGCCCAAGCGCGACATTGTCGCCACCGATGGTATGAAGATTACTCTGGGCGGCAGATCGGTAACCATCTATTCGATGCCCGGCCACACACCCGGAACGATTTCCGGAATCTTTCAGGTGCATGACCACGGAACGCCGCTCACAGTCGCGTATTCGGGCGGCACGGAATTCAATTTCGTGAACGACGTGCCTCATTTCGATACCTACCTCGCTTCCGAGCGCAGGTTTGCTGCCATTGCAGCCGATGCCCGCGCCACAATCATCATGGGAAATCAATCTCAGTTCGATAACGCCGCTTCCAAGCTTAGGATGCTCGCTGATCGGCGGGCAGGCGAGGCGCATCCACTGGAAGTAGGGGCGGCAGCAGTTGCGCGCTACTTCAGGATCGAGGACGAATGCGCCCAAGCCGTCCGCCTCCGGCTCCTGGGTCAGCGGAACTAAACAGGTATGTGTTTGACCCTTCTATTTCAACTCCCGTGAAGCGAAGGCACAGATTCACGGGTAGACACGTTAAGGAGCATATCGGGAGGCAGCTCTTGTGACGTACAATCCGGTTTCACTGCCGCAAAACAATGGCCGCGGACTCGATTACCGAGGCCGCGGCCAAAGTAGAGCAGGCTTCAGAACCGCCGTTAGTGGCGAAGCTGAGTGCTGATGTTGCCTTCCTCGTAGACTTCGCAATAGGCGCGCTCGTGGATGACTCGTGGCGCGCCGGCGCTTATGCGCAGGATTTTGTCCGGCATCACCCATGGCTCGAGGAGGTCCGGGTCGTCGATGGTCTCCTGGTAGAGAATTTCATCGCCCTTCCGCGTCAGCCTCTCGGTGATCTTCATGTCGGCGGAGTGGAGCAGGCCGCCGCGTCCGAACCAGGTGGTATCGACGAAGTTGGTGGACTCGATCACCAGCGTATCGCCCTCCCATTTGCCGTTCGAAAGCCCCATGTAATAGGCTTCGACAGTGGCGCGCGCTGGTGGGGCGCCGATCGGGATGTCGCGGAATTCGATATTTCCGCCGCCGTAATCGCTGGTTGTATAGAACATGATGATGTCAGTCGGGGTCTGCATAATGCGGGCCGGTGTACCTTCTCGCGGCATTCCCATCGGCTGACAAGTCATGATTGGATCGTACTTGTTGGTCCACTGATCGAGGTCTTCAATCTTGTCCCAAAACTCGGGTTTGTAAATGGGATGACTCGGCTTCAGACTCGCGGAGCCTGTCAAACCAAACCGCGAAGGCGAGATCATTTCATAATCCACCCAGAAGTTGTCCATGGGGACTTTGCAGCCGATCTCGGGGTTGATTCCGCCACCCTTCACCTGCGTTGGACCGCATCGGCGGGCCCCTTGACTCCCATATGGACCCCCGAAGCCGCCGCCACCCCCGCCCCAGCTTCCTGTCATATCCGGATGTCCGTCGGCCAGCCGCGGGGTCTCGCCGGTCGCCTGCGCCAACGTGACCGGCATAAACGGTCTGTCGGCATTCAGAGTCCAGTTGGCAGGTTGGTTGGTTGGCTTGATGGCCGCCTTGATGCTTGCCGGAACCGGCACCACGACATACATCTGCCCGGTTTCCGTCAGAGACGTCGTAATATCGCGGGTCACGGAGCCGTTTTTCTTCTCCGTCATCTTGCCGGCGTAAAACGCCTCGGCCGGGTTGAGCGGATTGTTCCAGTCCCTATAATCGCTATACGTGAACTCGTAAGTGTTTGCGCCATTCTTCACCACGACGCGCTCCGCCATGAACTTGTCGTTGAGCGTGGCGCTCGCGGTTGCATTGGGGACGCCCGGAATCGGGAACGTGACGGTGGGTTTATTGCCTTCCCACGCGACGGAGGTTTTCCCTGCCTTCATCACATTCTCCGGCACCAGTTGTGGCTTGGCGGCCATTTCGGGCGGGTCGCTTGTGCCGGCCATGGCGGCCTTGAACGCACCCTGCGGACCTGCCCACAGACGAATCATCCGTTCCTCAACCGTGGCCGGCATCGGCGTGGCCTTGCCTTTACCGGCGACGAGTTCGGCGCCGAGAATGTCGTCGTTCCAGGCGTAGGCTCCGCTGAGGTTCTCAATAGTGTCGCAACTCTGGCCATTGGGCCGAGTCCCGTTGATCCGAATCCGTTCACCCGAGTTCTGGTACGTGATGTTCATGTGATACTTCGTGACGTTGCAGGGCTGCCCGTCCACTTGCATGGTGCCCTTGCCCGTGTATTCGAGCGTCATCATCAGATCCTGCTCGGCGCTGCTGCGGAGCATGCCCATATACCAGGCCCAATTGAAGAGGACCGATTTCAGGTCCTTCGCGCCGGGGGCCGGGGTGTATTGCGGCCCGCCACCGCCTCGACCTCCGCGGCCACCGCCACCGCCTCCGCGGCCCCCACGCCCTTGGCCTTGGGCCGCGGGCGCTTGACCGCCAGTGGGCGCTTGCGCGCTGGCCAGCGGGACAAGGCTGATGGCGAGAATGCCGATTGCGGTTCGTGTAGAGATAGTTTGAAAGGTCATGATGATCCTCCTTGTCGTTCGGATGTTGATTGCATTAGTCGTTGGGACCGCCGCCGGAGACCACGACGGTATGGCCGTCAGCGTAGGTCACCGATTTCAAGAAGCCCAGTGGATGGCCGTCCTTCGCCGGAATGCACTTCACGGTGATCGCGTCCCCGTTGTGGAGGGCATTGGGCCCGGTCTTGCCGACGCCCCTCTGAGCGAGAGCCGTGGCGGAACCGAGCGTAAAGGTCCACTCCGTCATCGTGCCGTCAGGATTCTTGGACTCGATGGTCAGTGAGCCATGCGGGTTCGTGAATTGCACCTTTTCGACGGTCCCCGATACCTCTTTTTCCGCCTTCATGTCATAGACGCCGGCCAGGGAGTGGTGAGCCTGTAGTGAGCCGCTGGCCATCAACCACGTGCAGACCAGAGCCGAAAATCCGAGAGTTCGTTTAACCATTCGTGCATTCTCCTGTAGGATCTGTGGCCAAAGAATTCTATCACGATTTCACTGCCAACGCAGAAACCTGGGCTTATCATCATTAGTGGCCCGCCGCCACGATTTCGTTAGCATGGCCGAACTCTTCGCCGGACGTCGCTGTGTTTCCATTTGAAGGGATGGGCCAGAAACGGCAGACCGTGGCGGCATCGGACCACGCTTTCGCTTGACTGACATCGTCGCGTGGAGGATTCAGTAGTAGAATTTGCAGGTAGCGCTTATGGAGGACCTTCCAATATGGGATCGATGAATCCGCACAGGAGATGGCGAACCGGGCTCTCTGCGGTTTTGTGTGCAGCGCTGGCGCTCCTGATCACCGTTGAACCGCGCGGGAAGCTACACGCCCAGGCGCCGGCGGGTAAAGGTCGGGGCGCAACTCCGCCAGCCGACGCGCTGTTTACGTCGGCGCAAGCGGTCGCGGGGAAGGCAGCATACCAGCGAAACTGCGCCGAGTGCCACGGCCCGAATGTAGATGACGGCGCCTCCGCGCCTCCGCTCCGTGGCGCGGCTTTTCTTGGGCATTACGCCGGCAAACCCGCGGCGGATTTGTTCGCGTATGTGAGTACGAAGATGCCGGCCGGCAGTCCCGCAAGCTTGAGCGGGACCGAGTACGCGCAGATCATCGCCTATGTGCTCCAGCAGAATGGTTTTGCGACCGGCCGGAGGGAGTTCGCATCGGACCCGGCAGCGCTCGCGTCCGTGACAATCCCCGCTCCGCCGGGAGGACGCGGCGGCGCAGGTTTGGGTGGCGGCGCATCGACCAGCGTGAAGCTGCCCCCCGCGCCGAAGAAGGCAAACCCTCTCGATAAAATCACGCCGGTAACCGATGCAATGCTCGAGAACCCGCCTGCGGGCGAGTGGCTCACCTGGCGCCGCAGCCTTGATGATCAGGGATTCAGCCCGCTGAAGCAGATCACGAAAGCGAACGTCAACAATCTGCGGGTCGCGTGGACCTGGACGCTTTCCCCTGGCGCCAACGAAGGAACTCCTCTGGTTCACGACGGCGTGATGTTCCTGCACTGCCCCGGTGACAAGCTCGAAGCGCTCGATGCCGCCACTGGCGACTTGCTCTGGCAATACGCGCGAATCTTGCCCGCGGGGGTGAACGCGGGCAACAAACGCGCCATCGCGATTTACGGGAACAAAATCTACATGGCGACTTCCGACGTACACGCAGTGGCGCTCGACGTGAAGACCGGCAGGGTGGTCTGGGATCAGCCTCTGGTTGAGGAAAGAGGCTTCAACCTCTCGGGCGGTCCGCTGGTCGCTAAGGGCAAGGTGATGATCGGAACCAGTGGCCGGGTGGGCGGCAAGAACTACATCGTTGCGCTCGACGCGGAAACCGGGGCGCCGGCATGGCGATTCAACACCATCGCTCAGCCCGGCGAGCCTGGCGGCGATACCTGGAACGATCACAAGGCCGAGGAGCGCAACGGAGCCTCTGTCTGGACAGCCGGAAGTTACGACTCCGCGCTCAACCTGGCGTTCTTCGGCGTCGCGCAGACCTATGACACCGCGTTGCTGGTGAAACCTGTGCGGCCCGGCGCGAAAACCGACGGCCTTTACACCGACTGCACGCTCGCCATCAATCCCGATACCGGCAAGCTCGTATGGTATTACCAGCATTTGCCGAACGATCAGTGGGACCTCGACTGGGTGTTCGAACGCCAGATCGTGCGCATGCCGGTGAATGGCGTGGTTCGCCCGGTCATCATGACCTCGGGCAAGCAGGCGACCTACGACGTTCTGGACGCGGAAACGGGAAAGTGGATTTATTCGAAGGACCTCGGCCTGCAAAACATCGTTTCTTCGATCGATCCCGCGACGGGCAAGAAGAACATCAATCCGGAAACAATGCCGGGCGACGGGAAAACGAAAATGGTCTGCCCTCATGTGGACGGCGCAAAGAGCTGGATTCCGAGCTCGTACAATCCGAACACCAAAATTCTGTACATACCGCTGGTTGAGGCGTGCATGGATCTGACGCCGGTCACCGACGGCGGCCGAGGACTGTTATCCGCGGGTGGCCGTCCAACCGTGCGGCCTCGTCCGGAATCGGACGGCAAGTACGGCCGCGTGGAAGCCGTCAACATGTTGACGCGAGAAGTTGTGTGGACCGAACGCCACCGTGCTCCGGTATCGAGCGGTACGCTGGATACGGCCGGCGGAGTGATTTTCAACGGCTCGATCGACCGGTTCTTCCGCGCCTACGACGATCAGACCGGCAAACTGCTGTGGGAAACGCGTCTGACCGATGTACCGAGCAACGCCCCGATCTCGTATACCGTGAATGGCAAGCAATACATCGCGATCGGGGTCGGCAATGGTGGCGCACAGGCTACCGGGTTCACGGCCCTGGTGCCCGAGATCCAAAACGTCGACCGGGCTCCCGCCGTCTGGGTTTTCCAACTTCCCTGATCCCCAGGTTGGCCTCTGATCTTGCCTCCGTCAGGCGTGCCCCGCCAGCCAAGCCACGTTTTTTGAGGTGGAATAGAAGCCGGTAATGTTGCACATCGGTTTTGAGAACATTGAGGGATATGCAGGAACCGTCCTTGCTTGAAATCACCTTGAACGCGGCCGTGCGCGATAAGCAAACAGTAACGGCAGCGGGTGAACATGTGCGTCGTCTTACGCACGGGGTTCGGATCCGTTCTCTCCCCACGCATGCCGACGATCGAGGCTCAGTTATTGAGCTATTCGACCCTAGATGGGAATCCTATCCCGATCCAGTCGCCTACGCGTACACATTCACTATTCGTCCTGGGTACGCCAAGGGATGGAACCTCCATCGCGAGAACGAGGACCGTTACGCGATCCTAGGGGGGAAATGGAACTGGTGCTCTTCGATCCTCGCCGTGAATCCCCCACGTGCGGAGAGGTTTGCCGGATCGTTTTGTCCGAGCATAATAGATGCTTGGTCAACGTTCCAAAAAACGTCTGGCACGCGGACCGCAATATCGGCACGACGGACGTGGTCGTGGTTAATTTCCCGACGTCGCCGTACGACCATGCCAACCCTGACAAGTACCGCTTGCCTCTCGATACGGAGTTAATCCCGCATTCTTTCGCGCTTCTTAAGGGTTGGTAGGATTCCGGGCGGCGCGAATGAGTCCTAGCGCGACGGTTGTCATTCCGACCCATAATCACGGCGAGACCCTGCGGTATGCAGTATCCAGCGTGCAGGCGCAAACCGTGCAAGATTTCGAAATTCTGATCGTGGGCGATGGAGCGCCCGATGTCACTCGAAGAGTAGCCGGGGAACTGACGCGCAACGATCCCCGGATTCGTTTCTTCGACTTTCCGAAAGGCGCTCGCTACGGAGAGGAACATCGGCGCACCGCCTTGGCATCGGCAAAGGGGGAGTACGTTTGTTACCTGTGCGACGACGATCTCTGGTTACCCTCGCACTTAAGGCAGATGCAAGAATTGCTGGCGCTCGCCGATCTGGCGTGCAGCGCGGACGTCGCGATCTCGCCAACCGGCGAGATGGTGTGCAGCGCGTTTGACTTGAACAACGCTTCGGATCGCGATTTGCTGCGCGAGGGACTTTCGGGATTCGGTCTCGCTAGCGGAGCGCACACGCTGAACGCTTACCGCCGCCTTCCCTACGGTTGGCGAACTACGCCCGCCGATACTCACATCGACACCTTCATGTGGCAGCA
>JASHRP010000103.1 GCA_030037375.1 Bryobacteraceae bacterium
CTGGCGAAAACCCGAAAGGGAGAGGGCAATCACTCCGCGAGCGACCCCGGTCCGGAAAACACGGCTTTATTGAGGGAGAATCCGAGTTCGAATACGCCGCCGCCGACTGACGAAGGCGACGTCGGGCCGATCTGGTACTCGTTTGATCTAGCGCACAAGCGAATTCAGGATGGTGGTTGGACGCATCAGGTAACTCACCTTCTTCAAAAGACCTGGCGGGTGTCAATATGCGTCTCACGGCCGGGAGTTTTCGCGAATTGCATTGGCATACGGCCGACGAATGGTCGATCATGCTGGAGGGCAACGCTCGTATTACTGTCCTGAACCCCGATGGGACGATCTTCATTGACGACGTCGCCAAGGGCGATCTGTGGTATTTTCCCGCAGGCTTTCCGCACTCGATTCAGGGCCTCGGCCCGGACGGCTGCGAGTTCCTGCTTGTCTTCAACGAAGGGATGTTCTCTGAGGACAACACTTTCTTGCTATCAGAATGGCTGGCCCACACGCCGCCCGCCGTTTTATCCAAAGACCTGAACCTCGACAGTTCCGCCGTAGGGAGCCTCCCTGCTGACTCACTGTACATCTTCCCTGCAGCGTTACCGAGGTCCCTTGCCGAAGATCGAGCTTCCGTTGGAGGGTAAGCCGTGCAATCGCCCGTACGGTACACCTTCCGGATGGGTTCCATGACGCCGACGTTCCACACAGCAGAGGGTGATGCGCGAATCGTGGACTCGGGAAACTTTCCTGCCGCGAAGAATATCGCGGCCGCCATGCTGACCGTCAGACCGGGCGGAATGCGCGAATTGCACTGGCACCCGAACGCTTCAGAGTGGCAATACTACATTGCCGGTCAGGGGCGCCCTTCGTGATTTTGAGATGCACGCTCATGGCACGCGTCCAGGTCCAGCGTTGGGAAAATAGGACGACGCTTTGGGCCCATGCGCTGGAAGTAACCAATCTGGGGATTGCTCTGGCGAAACAAGGGAAAATGGACGTGTCAATTCATGATTCTTGGAGGCCCTGCGGATCAAGCCCGACTACCCCGAGGCGCACAAGAACCTGGGGATTGTTTTGGCGAGCGAAGGGAAGATGAGTGAAGCTATTGCACAGTACTCAGCGGCGCTGCGAATCAAACCTGACGACCTGGGAGCCCGGCGTTCCTTGGATGATCTAATGAGCCGAGCGAAGGGTCCGAACGCGGCAGTTGATCATCGTGCGGATCGACAGACCCGATTCACTGTCAACAGCCATTCCTTGTTGTCAAGGGATATTTGCGAAACAAATCTCTTGACCGCTGGCTTCATAATACCCTATACTTGATGTAGTTAGTAGAGTATGGTCGGAACACGAAGCATCTAGATCTTGCTTCGCCGGCCGAGGCCGCCATGGGTGCGGCCGCCAAAAACATAAGGAGACGTTTTTGTGCAAACCCACTCCATGCGGACCCATATCCGTTTCCCCCTCGCCGCGATGACGGCCTGTTGTAGCCGCTAGAAACAGCCGACTTCCCAACCAATTAAAAGTCATACGAACAAGAGGGGATTTGTGTCTAAATTCGCAACACTTTTTTCTGTTTGTGTCTTTGCGGCCGCATCCTGGGGCCAGGAGGTTAGCGAAGCTACCGTCGTTGGCTCCGTTACGGATCAGAGCCAGAGCGCGATTCATGGCGCGAATGTAACGCTTACGCACGTCGCGACGGGCGCAACAACCGAAGTTCAAACCGATGAGCGCGGTTCGTACCGCACGCCCCCGCTGCGCCTGGGCGAGTACACGATTCGCATCGCAGCGGATGGGTTCAAGCAGTTCAAGCTGAGCGGGGTGGTGCTGGACATCGGCGATGTGCGGCGCGTGGATGCGGCGTTGGAAATCGGACAAGTTTCGGAAAGCGTGAATGTGGAAGCCGTTGCGCCGCTGCTGCAGACGTCGGACTCGACTGTCGGAACGGTGATCACTAATTCGCAGATTGAAGAGCTGCCGCTAAATGGACGGGACTATCTGCAACTTAGCGCGCTCTCCTCCGGTACGATCGCGGCGAGCCAGGGCGTCGAGATTGGAGGGCAAGCCGGGACGCAGGCCGCATTCCTTCTTGACGGGCAGGACAACAACAACCAGCAGATTTCGACGGGCCACTCGGGGCAGAAAGAAGTAATCAAGCCGTCGGTGGATGCGATTCAAGAGTTCAAGGTGGTGACTAATGGGTATTCGGCGGAGTACGGGAGGTCATCCTCGGGAGTCATTAGTGTCGCGTTGAAGTCAGGCACCAACGAGATCCATGGCACGGCTTACGAATTTCTGCGGAACGATCTGCTGGACGCGAAGAATTTATTCGCGACGGTGAAGGCGCCGTATCGCAGGAACGATTTCGGAGCCAGCTTGGGCGGGCCGATCCTGCGCAACAAGCTGTTTGTGTTCGGCGATATCGAAGACGAGATCATCCGGCAGAGCTCGACCAACGTAGACACGCTGCCGACCGTAGCGCAGCGATCGGGGTTGTTCACCGGCACGATTATCGATCCGTCGTTGGGGGCGGCGTTTCCGGGAAACCAGATTCCGCTGACGCGGATGGATCCGGTGGCAGTGAATATTCTAAACCTGGTACCGCTGCCGCAAACGGGCGCGGCGACGAACAATTACATCTACAACGGTCCCGCGAATCAGGACCCCAAGCACTGGGATTTTCGCGCGGACGACATTCTGAGCGACCGCCATAACGCGTACTTCCGTTACAGCGAGCAGATTATCGATGACGGAGTTACTTCGAGCCTGGCGCCGATTCCAGGGGAAGGCTACATCAACGGCGGCGGGGACAACGTCACGCATAGCAAGAGCTTCGTCCTGGTCGACAACAAGGTCTGGACGCCTTCGCTTCTGAGCTCGATTCACGTGGGATGGAACGATCTGGCGTGGGTCAACACGTTTCCGACTCAAGCCCTGACCTCGGTTGGAATTCCGGGTGTGAGCACGGCCTATCCCGGGTTCTCTTCGATCTCCATAACCGGCTACACGGGGCTGGGAGTTTCGAATGTCCCCAACTCGGATGCTTCGCAGGACCGGCAGTTATCCGGAGATCTGACGTGGACCAAGTGGGCGCACAACGTGAAGTTTGGGGTGCAGGCCAATTGGCTTCAAACGAACTTCTTGAGCTCGCAGCAAAGCAGCGGAAGTTTTACGTTCAACGGTGAGTACACCAAGAACGCGTTCGCGGATTACCTGCTGGGCGCGGCTTCCGCAGAGACGCTGTCCAATTGGTCGTATCTAAGGTTGCGGACTCCGTACACGCATTTCTATGTGCAGGACGACTGGAAGGTAAGCCGCCGGCTGACGCTGAACATCGGGTTGCGGTACGAACTCAGCCCGCCCCCCATACAAATCGGCAACTCGATTTCGAATTTCGACATGGACACCGATCCGGAACATCCCGTGTTGGTTCCGGCCGGCTCGCAAGGGAGCAGTTGGGCGGACCGGGCGTTGCAAGGCGTGAATTACCATCAATGGGCTCCGCGCTTCGGATTCGCGTATGCATTGCCGGACAACAAGACGGTGTTTCGCGGAGGCTACGGGATCTTTTACTCGAACATCATTACCGAAGGCGGAATGCAATCGATGGAAGTGAATCCGCCTTGGAACGTAAGAATCGGCCTGCAGCCGAATTCATCGAAAGCACCGACGTTGTTCCTGGATCAAGGATTCCCGGCGAATGCGCTGTCGCTTTCGAATGCCGCGAACGTGCAGTTGATTTCCTACGACCGCAGCAACGCCACGCCTTACGACCAGCAATGGAATTTCAACATCCAGCGGCAACTGCCGGGCGGAATTGTCCTGGAGGTGGGTTACTACGGGAACAAGCTGGACCACATGTGGAGGCAGATCGACGGGAATCCTGCGCCTCCGGAGCCGGGGACGGTGAACTTGAATCGCGAGTTTACCAGCACCACCGTGCCGGGAACGACGGACACGATCTCGCTGGGCGCGGTGACGCGCATCCAGAAGGACGGCTACAGCAACTACAATGCGATGCAAGCCAAGTTGGAGAAGCGCTATTCGAAGGGCGTGACGTTTATCGCGTCTTACGCCTATTCGAAAACGATGGCACTGGGCGATGCTTCCGGTGTGCAGAATCCGCTGGACTGGCGAGCGGACTACGCGCTGTCCAGCCAGGATATGAGACAGCATTTCGTAGGAAGCGCGATCTATGCGTTGCCTTTCGGGCACGGGAAAACGTGGGGCGCGAATTGGAACCGGGTCGTTGACGGGTTTCTGGGCGGATGGAGTGGCGGCCCTATTGTGACGGTGGATAGCGGCATGCCGCTGAACCTAAGCGTGGTGGGCGATCCGTCAAACACCGGCCAGCAGGACCGGCCTGACGTGGTGGGTAACTGGCATCTTACGAATCCGACAGTGCAGGAGTGGTTCAATATCGCGGCATTCATCCCCAATTACAAGTACACGTACGGCAATGCCGGTCGTAATATTCTGCTCAGTCCGGGGCTTGTGAACCTGGATTTCGGGCTGCACAAAGCCTTTCGGATTAAGGAGCGGGTGAACGCGCAGCTTCGGTTAGAGTCCTTCAACCTGACCAACACTCCGGCGCTGGGAGCTCCCAATACGCAGGTCGGGAATCAGCTTATCGGTCAGATTAACTCAGCGGGGGCGGCGAGGGAAAATCAGGTCGGGTTGAAGATCGTTTTTTAGCCGCGAATGAACACGAATAACACAAAGAACAACAAAAAAGGAGATTTATGAAGAGATTATTAGTATTGACATTGCTGGCAGCGGTGGCCGCTTTTGGTCAGGCGGACGGCGGCAAGCAGGGCAAAAAGCAAGCGTCGCAGGCAAAGGTGCTGACGCGAGCTGAGATCGACGATTTGTTGACGCATCCGGACCAGGTGCTGATCCTCGATGTGCGCCGGCCGGATGAGGTGAAGGACATCGGCGGTTTTCCGGTCTACCTGAGCATCCAGATCGGCGATCTGGAAAAAAGCCTCGCATGGATACCCAAGGATCGCACGATCATCGCGCTTTCCAACCACGCGTCGCGCGGGGGACGCGCGGCCGACATTCTGACCAAGGCTGGCTTCAAGGTGGCCGGCGCGGCGGGGGCGGAGGATTACGAAGAGCAGGGCGGGAAGCTGACCAAGATCGTGGCGCCGGCGCCGAGCCCGAACGCAAAAGAGAACGCGAAAAAGTAGGAGGCGGAGATGAAAACGTCATTCTTTGTCCTGTTATTTGCAGCGATCGCGGCGCCGATGTTCGCGCATCACTCGTTCGCGGCGGAGTACGATTCGAATCAACCGGTCACCCTGAAGGGCACTCTGACGAAGACTGAATGGACCAATCCGCACGGATGGATTTACATCGATGTGAAGGACGACGACGGAACGGTCAGTAACTGGGCTATCGAATTCGGAAGCCCGAACGCGCTACTGCGGCGCGGCCTGCGAAGGACCGACTTCCCAGCCGGGATCGAGGTCACAGTCAAGGGATCGCGGTCGAAGAGCGGCTCGCGAACGGTGAATGCAACCAGTGTAACTCTACCCGACGGCCGGAGCTTGTACACGGGGTCGTCGGACCCGAATGCCAAGGGGGCAGAGAAGTGAATAAGCGCGCGGTGCTGTGGGCCCTGGCCCTCGCCGGAATGAGCGCCTTCGGACAAGATCTCGGGACCGTTCCGCGCGGCCTCGACGGGAAGCCCGACTTCTCAGGCATCTGGCAATCGCTCGCCGCGGCTGATTATGGATTAGAGCCGCATCTGGCGACGAAGGACGGGCCTCCCGGCGCCGGCGTCGTGGCAGGCGACGCGATTCCTTATACAAAGGCGGCGCTCGAACAGCGCGCGAAGAATTTCGCGGCGCGCGCGACGGCCGATCCGCGAACCAAATGCTTCACACTGGGGACGCCGCGGGGTCTGTACGGCGCCGAGCCGTTTCAGATCTTCCAGCGGTCTCGGGACCTGACGGTGATGTTCGAGTTTGGCCATCCGGTCCGAACCATCAATACCAACGGAACCGAGCACCCTGACGGGCACCTCGATTTTTGGCTCGGGGATTCGCGAGGGCATTGGGAAGGCGACACTCTGGTGGTCGACGTGACGGACTTTAACGGAGAAACGTGGCTGGACCGGGTGGGGGATTTCAATAGCGATGAGTTGCATCTGGTGGAGCGTTGGAGCTTCGTCGATGGCAATACGATTCGTTACCGCGCCACGTTCGAGGACCCGAAGGTTTATACAAGACCGTGGTCGATCGAGGTGCTGTTGTATCGCCGTCTTGAGCCGAATGTCCAGATTATCGAGAACTACTGCGCGACGCTCGATTACGACAAGTACTATCCGGTTCCGAGTTCGCAATAGCAGGGGAGAGTTTATGAAGAGTTACTTGCTGGTTGTATTCGCGGTCATCCCGATGATCGCGTCGGCGCAGGGGGCCAACGGATGGCGCGAGACGTCGTTTGTTCCGACGCCAAGAGGTGATTGGAAGGGACCGCGTCTTCCTGATGGCCAACCGGACGTAGCGGGCCACTGGTCCAACACGATCGGCAATCACAACAACCTTACCGATCCGCAGGGTCCGCAGGGCGGAAACGATGAAGCCGGCGCGCAGGGCCGAGGCAACGGCCGGAGGCAGCAGAGCCCTCGCAGTGAGCGTGCTCCCAGCCGGGTGACCGATCCACCGGATGGTCAGGTGCCGTTCCAGCCGTGGGCTCGGGCGAAGCAGGAAGAGTTCCAGAAGTATCTGAATAATCCGATCAAGCCGGAGTATGTCGAGCCATTCGCGCGATGCGCTCCGGGCGGCCCGACGAAGTCCTTCGAGTGGCACGGCTATGAAATCCGGCAGTTCCCCGGATACGTGGTGTTCCTGTTCGATTCCGGGAACCGGGTGATTTATCTGGATGGACGCCCGCATCTTCCCGCGAATCTCAAATTGTGGAATGGGGATTCCAGGGGGCATTGGGAAGGCAACACGCTGGTAGTGGACACGACCAACAACAATTCGAAAGCGCGGCTGGGCCGAAGCGGCGAATTTGTCAGCGAAAACGCCATGATCGTGGAGCATTTCGTGTTCGATCCTAGTGGCGACCGGTTCACCTACGACGCTACGTATACCGATCCAACCGTACTAACCAGACCGTTCACGATTACCATTCCGAACAAGAGGGTCACCGATAAGACTCCTCCAGACGACTGGAACAATCTGACGTTTTTTGCCAAGCTTGCAGGCGGCACATCGTCTGAACCGGTCATCGAAGCGTATGAACGTGTTTGCGTGGAAGGGAACGGCGATCACGGGCAAGTGGTCAACGCCGAGAAGTGAAGCGAAGTATCCAACTCATCGAGGAACTGGCTGTGCGGGCCGACGACGCGGATCGCGCCCGGCTTTCCGCGTTGGTCGCAGCGGTTCGCGAGCATCAGGCGTTGATCGAGACCTATGCGGAGCGGGCGGCTCGGATTGGCGAGATGGAGGCTGCGCTGATCGATTCTAAGATCGTCGCGAGGATCGAAGGATTGCTCGCCGGATCGGCGCCGGCCGGGGACGCGGTTGCGGCGGCGGAATCGCACGTTGAGGGGGTGTTGCGGCCGAGCGAATTCGATAGAATGCTCGAACGCTCGGCGCGGTTCCTCGAGGAGGAGATCGAGGAGCGGAAGGTGACATCCCATGCCAAGGCGATACTCGAAAGCGAGTATGGGATGACCGAGGAGCAAGCCCACCTTCATTTGCGTTCGATGAGCCGGAAGAGCCGGAAGCCGTTGAAAGAAGTTGCGCAAGAATTGATCGAAGCGAGGAATTCATTATGGGCGAGCCAACTGTGAACAAGTCGCGACTTTCGCTGGATTGGTGGAGCGTGCTGCTGGCGCTGGCAGCCGCGGCTCTGGTGAAAGCCGGCATTTTGCCGCATATTCCGTGGTGAATCTATGAATCCAGCTATTTCTATTTCAGAATCACGAGAGACGACGGCGGGCGGACGGTTCTGGCGGCTGATCCCGGGCATTGTGCTGCTGGCGGTGTTGGGCTATGCGGGCAAGTTCACGGAGCAGTCGATCGCGGCGTACGGCAAGGCACACCATACGGCGCTGCCGAATATCGAATATGTTTTATGGGCGATCATCTATGGACTGGTGATCGCGAACACGATCGGAGTTCCGGCGGCGTTCCGGCCGGGCGTCGATACTTACGAGTTCTGGCTGAAGATCGGCATCGTGTTTTTGGGTGTGCGGTTTTTGTTGGGAGATGTGCTGAAGCTCGGCGGGCTGAGCCTGGCGTTTGTGGCGATCGAACTGGCGGTTTCGATCGCGCTGATGACGTGGCTGGGGCGCAAGTTCGGATTGCCGCCGAAGATGACCAGCCTGCTGGCGATCGGGTCGTCGATTTGCGGGGTGTCAGCGATCATCGCGGCGAAAGGCGCGATTGAGGCTGATGACGAGGACGCGTCGTATGCGATGGCGGCGATTCTGGCGCTCGGAGCGTTCAGCCTGTTCGCGTTTCCGGCGATCGGGCATGCACTGGGCATGAGCGACCACGCATTCGGATTGTGGGCGGGCTTGGCCGTGGATAATACGGCGGAGGCGACGGCGGCCGGCGCACTTTACTCCGATGCCGCGCAGAAGTTCGCGGTGCTGGCCAAGACGACTCGCAACGCGACCATTGGATTCGTAGTGCTGGCGTACGCGCTGTATTGGGCTCGCAAGAGCCAAGCCAGAGAGATCGCGAATAAGGGTGCGTTTCTGTGGCAGAAGTTTCCGAAGTTCGTGCTCGGGTTCCTGCTGGTTTCGCTGCTGGCGACTGTGGGCGCGTTTTCGAAGACCCAGGTGACGGATCTGGCCAATCTCTCCCGATGGGCGTTTCTGTTGACATTCGCGGGAGTGGGGCTGCGCACGGATTTCCGGGAGATGCGGAAGCAGGGCCTGCGGCCTTTGATCGTCGGCGCGCTGGGCGAATTCGCGATCGCGGGGTTAACGCTGGGGTTGGTGGTCGGCGCGGCTAGGACGCTGGGGCTATAGAGTTTGGTGCGAGAAAGGATCAAGACGCGCTTCGATGCGATGGACAAGCGGTTCGACGAGGGCTCGCCGGCCGGCCGCGCCGGCGCTGTCGTCGTGATCGGACATCGTCATGCGGGGTGCGCAGCCTGAGTCTATTCGATGGGCCGTGCGCCGGCGATGAGGATATCCACGAGTCTCCTGGCGCTTTGCCGCCAGTCAGGGCTGGCCGCCACATTGGCGACGCCGATGAGCGCCCGCAATAGATCGATCGGGTCGAGGTCCTTGCGTATGTCGCCGCTCTTGATGGCGCGCCTGACCAGGGCGCGAATGGCTTCCCACATCCGAGCGTAAGAAGACTCGAAAACCTTCTTATGATCGCCGACAAGCGTATTGAGCGCAGGGGCGATGAGCTGTTTTGTTGCGATGGCATCAACGAACAACAACAGCCAGGCTCGCAGCGCTTCGATCGGTGGCATCTCTTTAGCCAACTTCTGTTCCGCCGCGGCCAGTTTTTCCATCTCAGACCGATAAACCGCTTCTAAAAGCGCTTCGCGCGCCGGAAAATGGCGATATAAAGTCCCCGGTCCGACACCCGCCTGTTTGGCGATGTCCTCCAGGCTGGTATCGGCGCCCGACCGGGTGAACGCTTCCTTCGCCGCTTCCAGAAGACGCTGGCGATTCCGCTGCGCATCCGCGCGCGGCTTTCGGTCCTTAGGTTGAGAACGCTTGGCAGGCATCTTACAAAGTTGAAACCCGAGGAAAGTTGCAACCGGAGGTCTCCTCCGATAATCTTTATATGCGGAGACTACCTCCGTTTGTAGCAAATTCGTGACGGCGGGTCAATTCTAAAGGAGAGAGAATATGCGCATTTTTGTCACTGGGGCGACTGGTTTTATCGGCTCCGCCATCGTTCCGGAACTCATCAACGCGGGCCATGAGGTGCTGGGCCTGACACGCTCGGAGGCAGGCGCTAAGTCGCTTTTGGCCGCGGGCGCACAGGCGCATCGCGGCGACCTTGCCGACCTCGAAAGCCTGCGCAAAGGAGCGGCCAAGTCGGACGGCGTCATCCACCTAGCCTTCATTCACGACTTCTCGAACTACGCCACTTCCGCCGAGACCGACATCCGCGCCATCGAGGCGCTGGGCGCCGCCCTTGCGGGCTCCGACCGGCCATTCGTCGTCACCTCCGGGATCGGGTTGGTTGCGCCGGGCCGGGCCGCTACGGAAGACGATTCCCCCGATTCCCAATTCCCGCGTAAGTCAGAACAGACCGCGCTTGGGATCGCCTCGCGCGACGTGCGCGTGTCAGTGGTTCGCCTTCCCCAGGTTCACAACACCGTCAAGCAAGGACTCATCACTTACGCAATCGAACTGGCTCGCCAGAAGGGTGTATCCGCCTATGTGGGCGATGGATGGAACCGCTGGCCAGCGGTGCACGTGCTCGATGCGGCCCGTCTCTACAGGCTCGCGCTCGAGAAACTGGAAAAGGACAAGCTGGAAACCGGCGCGAGGTATCACGCAGTGGCCGAAGAGGGAGTGCCTATGCGCGATATCGCGGAAGTCATCGGCCGAGGGCTGAAGGTGCCGGTTGTTTCCGTATCGCCGGATGAGGCCTCGGCCCATTTCGGATGGCTCGCCCTATTCGCCGGTCGAGACCTTCCGGCATCAAGCGCGCTCACTCGGGAACGGCTGGCATGGCGCCCGACTGGGCCTGGATTGATCGAAGATCTGGAACAAATGCGCTATTCCGAGACAGATGCGGTACCGGCGTCCGTGGCGCGCCGCGCCTAAGCTTGAAGTAGGGAGATTTTGGATGGTAATCAAAGACCACGTTTTCATTGTCACGGGCGCTTCGTCGGGGATAGGGCTGTCGACAGCGATTGCTTTATCCGATCGTGGCGCGAAAGTCGCCCTACTCGCTCGTAGCAGCGAGGCACTGCAAACGTTGGCGCAGCAGCTTCCCGGCAGCTTACCGGTCACCGTGGATATGACGCAGTTCGATCGAGTGCGGGAAGCTGTAAGAGCCGTGCATCGGCATTACGGCCGCGTTGACGGTCTGGTAAACAATGCAGGGCGCAGCTATGCGGCCGCGGTTGAGGAGATCGATCCCGCGCTTTTCGACGAGATCTTCCATCTCAATGTGCTGGGGCCAATCGTCGCGATGCAGGCGGTGATTCCGCTAATGCGCGCGCAAGGTGGCGGAAGCATCGTGAACATCAATTCGGGTACTGCGTTCATGACCGTTCCCCAATACAGCGTTTACTCGTCTTCGAAGCGCGCGCTTCTTGGATTCAGCCTCACGGCACGCGCTGAGCTGGAAAAAGACCGCATCGTCGTCAGTGAAATCTACCCGTTTATCACGGCGACAAACTTTGGCAAGAACAGGATGGGCAGTCCGGCCGGCGGCGGACCGTCATCCCATTACGCCGACGGCGACAAGCCCGAATTCGTTGCCGGTCTCGTTCTGCAAGCGATTGAAGAAGGGCAGGCTCAGTATTTCGCGAATGATCGCCTGCGCAAGATGGCCGGGGCCTAGGAAATTCGCCGCACATGCGCGGATCTCCAGCGTGAGGCAAGCGCACTGAGGAGATGCCCGAGCCCTCCAACTCCACAGTCAGAAGCTGCGCATGAGAAAATCTCTTGCGTTCGCCAGCACTTTCTCTCGCATGGCGCGATCTGGCAGCATTCGAGCGATCTCCACTGCCCCGATCATCGTTGAAAAAATTGCAAAGAAAGCACGCTCTTTATCGGCGGCTCGCTCGCCGGGCATGAACGGTTGCATCCGGCTCTTGTAGTTCACCAACTCCGCCGCAATCTGGGGCTTCATCCTCTTATCTGCCCGCGCCAGTTCCGGCGACAGAGCCGCCAGGGGACAGCCGCGCTCGGGATGGTCACACAGCTCCAGGCTCAAGTAGGTTCTCACGATTTGCTTCCATGCCTCGCCCGGCGGCGAGTGTTCCGCTGCTTGAGCGAGAGTATCCTCGATTTCCCGGAAGCCCTCGCGAAGCGACTCCAGCAGCAGGTCGTCCTTGCTTCCGAAATGCTTGTAAAAGCCTCCATGGGTCAAGCCGGCGTCTTTCATAACGGCCGAAACAGCGGCGCCATTCAAGCCTTCAGCCCTGACTCGGCGCGAGGCGTCTTTCACAATCTTCCGGCGGATCTCGAGCTTATGTTCGGGGCGGTAACGCACGACTACAGGATGCTGCAGATCATCTTTAAGGCGCAACCTCCAGCGGCGCTCCGGATTGAATGAAGAAAATCCGAATCCATGGGATGATATGCATCATCCCATGAGCGAAAGGAAAACCTCCCATGTCTCATCCGATTTTGGTTACAGGCGCTGCTGGTGGAGCGCAAGGCTCGACTGGACGCCGGGTAGCAACTCTTCTACTGGAACAAGGCATTCCGGTTCGCGCCTTGGTCCATAAGCTCGATTCGAGGTCCGATGAACTGCGTCAAAGGGGCGCGGAAGTGGTCCAGGGCGACCTCCTGAACCCGGCTTCCGTCCAGGCCGTAACGCGAAATATCGAGAGGGCCTACTTTACCTACCCCGTGACGGACGGGCTGCTTGAGGCAGCTACGATTTTTGCCGCAGCCGCTCGCGATGCGGGTGTCGAAATGGTGGTGAACAATTCACAGTTTCAGGGTGGGCGTGGCGATCCTGCGTTTCGCGATCTAAGCCATGCTCCCAGCTTCCGGAATTTGCAGCACCGGCTCGTCGACCGCATCTTCGACTGGGCGCAGGTGGGCGCAGTTCATGTCCAGGCACCTCCTTATTACGAAAACGTGCGGGCTCTCCTCGGCCGGAGCGTCCGCGAGCAAAATACTGCCTTCCTGCCGTGGGGCGAGGATACTACGGTGATTCCACTCGCTGGCGCGGAAGATGTAGCCTGCGTAGCGGCAACCCTGCTGTCTAATCCTGGCCTGCCTTCTCACAGCGAGTACCCTTTGGTGAGCGCAACTCCCACCGTGAGAGCGATCGTCGAAGCCCTGGGAAGGGCGATCGGACGGCCCATTCGATATGTCGCCATCACGGACGAACAGTGGGCCGATGCAGTAAAGGAGCGGCTGAATCCTCACGCGCTCGATCATCTGACACATCTTTGGCAGACCTTCCGGAGGGGTGAGGAACGCTACCAGACCACCGATGCGGTTCGTACGATCACCGGCAGGAATCCCCAGACGCTGGAGGAGTTCTTCCGGCAGAATGCCGGATTTTTCGCATAGGAGGCCAACATGTCTTCAGAAAATCTGTTCCGAATTCATCTCGTTTTGGGTTATATCGCATGGCTACTTTGCTTCGGGACCTATTTCTGGCCCAGGCTCAAGGCGATGGACCGATTCGATGCGCAACGTGCAATCGCCACACTGCACAGCTTCCGCTTCTTCGGGCTCGTCTTTATCCTCCCGGGCGTCGTCGGCCCTGATTTGCCCGCCAGCTTCGCCACTTTCGCCGCCTACGGCGATTTCGCAACCGGAGTGCTAGCCATCCTGGCGCTCCTCACGACGAAGATACGTCCGCTTTTTTGGTCTTTCGTCGCCATTTTCAATCTTGCGGGGGCAACGGACATCATCGTCGACTATTACCACGCCATTCAGTCCGGCCTTCCCGCGATGCCGGGGCAACTGGGCGCCACCTACGCGATCCCGATCATCTACGTGCCCTTGCTGACGATCACGCACGCCGTCGCATTCTACTGGTTGATTCGTCCACGGGTGAGCAAGTAGTGGACGACGGTGTTATGGGAACGCCTGGGAAAGAGAGAACCGAATCGCGGCTCAGCGTCGGGCCGCGACATGGACGTAGTACCTCTTCAAAAAATCGTCTGGCTTCAGACGGAAGGGGAGCGTTCTGAACCCTCCCCACCTGCACTAGTGGCAAAGCGTTCCGTTCACATAGAATGCCGCGGGCGCAGTGTTCGTTCCACTATAGCTGGCGCCGAAGCCCACCCCGCTAAGCGTCGCTCCCGGCGCGATCGTGGAGTTGTAGCTCATATAGGCGAGCTGGACGTTTGCGCCGCTCTGCGTATAGCTGGCGTCCCACGATTGCGTGATCGCCTGATTGCCAGGCCATATCCAGGTCAACGTCCAGTCTTTGATCGGCGAGGCGCCTGTATTCTTGATCGTGATCGCGCCGTTAAAACCATTGTTCCATTGCGACGTGACACTGTAGTCCACGTGGCATGAGGCCGCTGCCGCGGTGGTCGCGCTTGCCTGGTTGGTCGCCGCCGATGCGCCGCCCGCATTCACCGCGGTCACCCTGAAGTAGTATGCGGTCGAGGCGGCCAGTCCACTTGCAGCATAGCTGGTAGAGGCCACGCCGCTCGCCACCAAATTGGATGGCGACGGCGTGAATCCGGAGGCGGTGCTTTGGTAGATGTCGTACGTCACTCCGCTTGTCGAACTCGCGGTCCAACTCAGATTGATTTCAGTCGACCCGGCCGCTGTCGCCGTCAGTCCCGAAGGAGCGGCTGGGGGCGCGACGTTCACCGTCTGCGTCAGCACCAGGGATGTGGATCCGGCATAGGTCGCGCTTCCGCCGTATGCTGCCGTAATCGAATGCGCCCCCTGCGCAAGCGAACTGGTCGCGAACGTCGCGCTGCCGGAGTTCACAGTCACCGTGGCCAGCACCGTCGTTCCGTCCAGGAACTGGACGCTGCCCGTCGCGGCGGAAGGTGAAACGGACGCCGTGAACGTCACGCTCTGCCCCACTATCGACGGATTGGAGCTGCTCGCGATTGTCGTGGTCGTCGGAGTCTTCGGAGTCACGGTTTGCGTGATTGCAGCGGACGATTGGGCCAGATAGTTCGAATCGCCGCTGTAGGACGCCGTAAGCGTGTGCGTACCCTGCGCCAGATTCGCCGTTGTGAGCGCCGCCGTTCCGCCGCTGACCGCCGAACTCCCCAGCACGGTGCTTCCATCCAGGAACTGCACGGTTCCGGTCGCGCCCGCCGCGACCGTAGCGGTGATCGTCACCGATTGCCCCACCACCGATGGATTCGGGCTGCTGGCGACGCTGGTGTTCGCGTTCAGCTTTACCGTCTGCGTGTACACCGCCGATGTCGATGGTGCGTCGTTCGCATCCCCGCTGTACACCGCGGTAAGCGAATGCACTCCCTGCGTAAACGTCGTCACCACCAACTGCGCCGACCCCGACGCGAGCGTCACGCTGCCCAGCGAATTCGCGCCATCGAGGAACTGAACCGAACCCGTGCCGCTGCTGACTGTCGCCGCGAGCGTTACCGAACTCCCCACCGCCGAAGGATTTATTGACGAGGTGAGCGTGGTTGTGGTGGATTTCACGTTGATCGTTTCCGTCAAGACCGCGGATGTCGATGCGGCATTATTCGCATCCCCGCTATATACAGCAGTGATTGAATGCACCCCCACGGCGAGCGTAGCCGAGTACGAAGCCGCGCCGTTGACCATCGCGGGCGCGCCCAACAAAGTGGTTCCATCGAAGAACTGTAGTGTCCCGGTTGCCGTCGACGGGCTCACTGCCGCGCTGAATGTAACCGCTGTTCCGACCGTCGCCGGATTCGCGGACGATGTTACTGTCGTGGTCGTGGCCGCCTTCACCGTTTGCTGGATCGCGCTGGAAGTGCTCGGGGCCCAGTACGTATCTCCGCTATAAACCGCAGTCAATGAGTCTGCGCCCGCCGGCAAGCTGGTGGTTGTGAACTGTGCGACTCCCGCAGTGACCGTTGCCGTACCCAACAGCGCCCCACCGTTGAAGAACTGCACGGAGCCTGTCTGTCCACTATTCGCCGGAGCCAGGGTGGCTGTTAGCACCACCGCCGCACCCGCAACAGACGGATTCACACTGCTGCTCAGGTTGGTATAGCTCGTAAACCGGACCATCTCTGTCAACTGCGCGGACGTGCTCGTGTTGTAGGTGCTATCGCCACTGTAAATCGCCGTAACTGTATTCGCACCCGAGCTCAAATTGGCCGCGTTCCACGCTGCCGTCCCGCCGGCCAGCGGCACCGTCACCGAGCTCATCAGATTTCCCGAGTTGTACACCGTGAATTGAATCGTCCCGGTCGCGGCTGCGGGAGTCACCGTGGCGGTAAACGTCGCGGACCCGCCAAGGGTGATCGGATTCGCGCTGCTTACCAGAGTCGTCGTGGTGCCCACGTTCACGATCTGCGTCAGCACCGCCGAAGTTGACGTCGCGTCGTTCGCATCGCCGCTATACACCGCCGTGATCGAGTGCGTTCCTTGCGCCAGGGTCGAGATCGAGAAGGACGCTACCCCACCGGCCAGCGTCGCCGTGCTTAGCAGCGTCGCCCCATCCATGAACTGGATGGTTCCGGTCGCGGTTGCCGGAGTCACTGCCGCGGTAAAGGTGACAGTGGCTCCCACAATCGACGGATTCGCCGACGAAGTCACAGTCGTGGTTGTTGTCGTCTTCGGGTTCACCGTCTGCGTCAGCGCCGCCGAGGTTGACGCCGCGTCGTTCGCATCGCCGCTATACACCGCCGTGATCGAGTGCGTTCCTTGCGCCAGGGTCGAGATCGAGAAGGACGCTACCCCACCGGCCAGCGTCGCCGTGCTTAGCAGCGTCGCCCCATCCATGAACTGGATGGTTCCGGTCGCGGTTGCCGGAGTCACTGCCGCGGTAAAGGTGACCGTGGCTCCCACAATCGAGGGATTCGCCGACGAGGTCACTGTCGTGGTTGTCGCGGTCGTCTGCTGCACCGCCTCCGAAATCGTCGCCGACAAACTTAGGTTGTCCGCGGCGTCGCCTTCGTACGCCGCCGTCAGGAGGGTCGTTCCCGCCGACGCCGGCGCCGTCCACGAGAACGTCGCCACTCCATTTATCAACGGCTCCGATCCGATGAGCGTGGCGTAGCTGCCTCCGTTGTACCCGGTCAAGATGCCTACACTGCCCGTGGCGGTCGAGGGAGAAACAGTTGCTTGAAGAGTCACCACCGCAGAGGTCTGCGCCGGGTTCTGCGAAGAGGTCAGCGTAGTCGTCGTGGGCGGCGTAAAAAAGATTTGCCGCACCCGGCTCTGATCGGAAATCAGCAGCCGTTGGGCGATCGGATCCCAGGCCGTCCCGTTTACTCCGCTAAAATACGTTTGCGTGGCTGGAATGTAATCGCTGCCGAGTCCACTAACGCCCGGTACACCCGCGATTGTGTCGATGATGCCGGACGTGTTCACCTCTCGAACCCCTCCCAGGAACAGATCTCCGGAGTTGTCCACCGCAATCCATCTCGTCGACACGGCTCCCGATGTTGCTAAACTCCCGTCGGGAACCGATCCGTAGGTTCCATTGCCCGCTACCGTAGTGATGATGTTCGTGCCGAGGTTCACCTGGCGCACTCTTACGTTGCCCGTATCGGAGATGTACAACATCCCGTTCGCATAGGCCAACCCCATGGGTTCGTAGAGATTGGCCGAAGTAGCCGGTCCGCCGTCCCCAACCGGAGCGCAGCAGTATCCCGGCCCGGGTCCCGCGAACGTCGCGATCGTACCCAGGGCAGCATTAACCATGCGGACGCGCTGATCGCTAAAGTCCGAGATGTAGAGGTTCCCGGCTCCGTCAAACGCGACCCCCACAGGGTCGTTGAAGGTTGCACCGGAGAACGGGCCCCCGTCCCCTTGTCCTCCGTAGGCCGTGAGTCCTGTTCCGTAGCCCTGAATCATTCCCGTGTCCAGGGACACGCACCGGACCTTGTACGCGAGTTGATCCGCGAAACACAACTGCCCCAGCGCCGGAGCCGATACGCCATTCCACACCACCGCCGCGTTCGACCAAGCCAACTGATCGATTACTCCCAGATTTGCGCTTAGCGCCGGCCCGCCATCCCCCGCCGTTCCCTCCGTGCCGTTCCCGGCAATCGTGGTGATGATTCCGTTCGGCGCCACTTGCCGGATTCGATGATTCCCGAAATCGTAAAAATAAACGTTCCCCTGGCCGTCCACGACCGGTTGCTGCGCGTTACACAACTGCGCCGACGTTGCCGGCCCTCCGTCTCCCAATGCACCGCACGACGCGACCGCGCTTCCCGCCATCGTCGTGATGATCTGCTGCCCCGGAGCCAGCGCGGCTCCAAGGATAAGAAAGGTTAGAAATATGGGAAGGGTTACAGACAGATTTCGAGTGTTATTCTTCACGTTCTTGGTGTCCTCCGACCAGCGCTCAGCCTTAACGCTCGACCAACTATCGCATGGATAATCAATCGGCATTCCGATGGAAGTCCTTATTTTCGGTGGCAAATCGACCTAGGTCGCGGACGTCCTAACGGTCGGATCATTTGCCGGACTTTGGGCAGTACCCGTGCCGCGCAACGCCGGTATTCCCGAAACTCACCGTCACCCCAATTAGCCATGTTGGCTGCCTCAGGGCCATAGTAGACTGTTCGTGGATACCAAACTTAGTCTGAAACGTCGAACCAACATCTGGAGGAGACTTAAATGTCCCGTCGGCTCTGTGTTGCAAACGTTTCCGCTGCTGTTGCCCTAGCGATCGCGGCTTACTCGCAAACCCTCCCTGGCGGCGCCCAGAAAATCACTTCCGTGGAAGGCATCACGGAATACCGCTTGCCCAATGGCCTCGACATGCTGCTCTTTCCGGACGCGTCGAAGCCGACGGTCACGGTGAACGTCACCTATAAGGTCGGCTCCCGCCACGAGGGCCCCGGCGAGGGCGGCATGGCGCATCTCCTCGAACACCTTATGTTCAAGGGCACCGCCACGCGTGCCGAGCTTGCGCCAGACATTCGGTCCCACAGCAACGCGTTCAACGGAACGACGTCTTACGACCGGACCAACTACTTCGAGACCATGAACGCCACGGACGAGAACCTGCGCTGGGCGCTCGGCCTGGAGGCGGACCGGATGGTAAACTCCCGCATCGCGAAGGCGGACCTGGACACGGAAATGACGGTGGTCCGCAACGAATTCGAAGCGGGGGAAAATAACTCGCTTGGAGTTCTGAATCAGCGCGTGCGTTCCGCCGCTTATTTGTTTCACAGCTACGGGCACAGCCCCATCGGCTCGCGCAGCGACATTGAGAACGTTCCCATCGACCGGCTCCAGGCGTTTTACCGCAAGTATTACCAACCAGACAATGCTGTCTTGATCGTCGCCGGGAAGTTCGATGAGACCCAGACGCTCCAATGGATCTCTCAGTCTTTCGGTGTCATCCCGCGTCCGGCTCGCGAACTGCAAGCCACCTACACGCAGGAACCGCCGCAGGATGGCGAGCGCGAAGTGACGCTTCGCCGCCCGGGCGACATTCAGGCCGTGATGATCGCGTATCACATTCCCGCGGGAAGCCACGGCGATACGGCCGCACTGCGCGTGCTCGCCTCCGTGCTGGGATCCAACCCTTCCGGGCGGCTGTATCGCGGACTGGTCGACGCTGGCAATGCCGTGAGCGTAGGCGCGTCGGCCGAGTCAAACTTCGAGCCCGGCCTTTTGATGATTAATGCCGTAGCGCGTAAAGATCAGCAACTCGCCACGGTCCAAACCACAGCGCTGAGTATCCTCGAAGAGCTGCCGTCAATGCCGCCGACCGCCGACGAGGTGGAACGCGCCAAGACCACGCTGCTGAGGAACATCAATCTGGCGATGAATGACAGCACCAATGTGGCGCTGGAGCTAAGCCAATCCGTTGCGGCCGGAGACTGGCGGTTGCTCTTTTTTGAACGCGATGAGATTGCTAAAGTGACGCCGGCCGACGTGGCACGCGTGGCGTCGCTATATCTGAAGTCGAGCAATCGTACGCTGGGACGCTTCATTCCGGAAGACAATCCCGTCCGCGCCGTGATCCCTGCCGCGCCGGACCTGATCAGCAAGCTGAAGGGCTATACGGGCAACACCGACATCACGGTGGGCGAAGCATTCGATCCGACGCCGGAAAATCTCGAAGCGCGCATCAAGCGAATCACTCTTCCCAATGGCATGAGGCTGGTCCTGCTGCCGAAGCAGAACCGCGGCGGCGAAGTGGTCGCGACGATCGATCTGCACTTTGGCACTCTCGAGAGTCTGAAGGGCAAGCAAGAAGTAGGCGGGATGGCCGCGTCCTTGTTGATGCGCGGGGCGTCGGATCATAATCGGCAGCAAATCCAGGACACGCTGGGCCGCTTGGGAGCGCAGATGAATATGGGCGGAAGCGCCCAGGGCGTCACCGCGACCATCCGGACCACCAAAGCAAAACTGGCCGATACGCTGCGGCTGGCTGCGGAGATCCTGCGCTCGCCGACGTACCCCGAAGCGGAGCTCGAACAGACGCGCAAGCTGAGGCTGGCGAATATCGAGAATGGATTAAAGGAACCCATGGTGATCGCCAACCGCGAGCTGCAACGCCACGTCGCCCCGTATCCGGCGGGCGACGTTCGTGAAACGCCGACGGCCGAAGAAGCCCGAGCCGCGATCGAAGCAGTGACTATCGATCAGGTGAAGCAGTTCCACAAGGACTTTTATGGCGCGTCGAACGCCGGGATCGCCGTCATGGGCGACTTCGATCCCGACGAGGTCGAAAACGTGGCGCGCCAGCTCTTCGGCGACTGGAAGAGTCCCGCTGAATATCAGGTGATAAAACCCGTCGCCACCAAAGTGGAGGCCGCGAATCTGAGCTTCGAAACGCCCGATAAGGCCAATGCGGTGGTCTTCGCGGCGGTGACGCTCCCCGTGGGCGACAAGGATGACGACTTCGTCTCTTTGTGGATCATCAAGAACATCATGGGGGGTAATCCCAAGAGCCGGTTATTTCGGCGGGTTCGCGAGAAGGAAGGTTTGAGCTACAGCGTCGGGACGTCCTACAACACGGGTAATGAGGAAGGGGTCGGACAATTCGTGTTCCAAGCCATTGCCAACCCAGCCAATGCTCCGCGCGTGAAGGAGATCTTCGAAGAAGAGTTCAAGCGCGCCTACGATGAGGGATTCACCGCCGACGAAGTGAAGGACGCAGAGCAGCAGTTCCTGAAAGATAACGCGCTCATTCGCACGCAAGATGCGCAGATGGTCGGCGTCATGTCCCGCTATGCCAAAACCGGCGATGACATGCGCCGCCTCCGCAAGCTGCTTGACGACATGGCGAACACTCCCGCGGACAAAGTAAACGCCGTGTTTCGCAAGTACCTGGACCCGCGGAATTTCTCGGTCGTGATCGCGGGCGACTTCGCCGGCGCTGCAAAGTCCGGCGCGGCACAGAAGTAGCGCCTTGCTGGCGCGAATACGAATCCAGACAAATTGGAGGTGCGCCGTGAAGTCTCTGAGGGTTCTTGTTGTTTGTGGCCTTGCGGTTTATTCGCTGCCGCACATACCGGTCAGTCCGCTGCAGGCGCAAGCGCCGGCTAGCAAGTCTTTGCCTCTCATCGTAGGTTCGTGGAAGTTGAATCCGGAGAAGTCCAACGTGCGCTTCCCGTACGATCGCTTTGAGATTCGACAGTACAGGCTGCGGCCGGATGGATTCCTGGTTGGTTTGCTGATTACCAACGATGCTCAAGGAAGCTTTCATTATTTGCAATTCACAGCCAAGAGCGATGGCAAGGACTATCCAGAATATTCGGATGCGATCGTGGCCGACATGATTGCCGCCGGTAAGCAGACGTCGCGCACTTACTCTGAGACCGTGGTCGACGACTACACCACGGATTGGACCGATAAGGTGGATGGCAAAGTCACTTCACATGGGAAGAAGATCGTGTCAAAGGACGGGAAGACGTTGACGGTTACCGTGGAGGACACTTCACGGATCTACGTCTACGATCGACAGTGAGCGCTTAGCGCGCTTCCGTCCGGATTGCGACCATTTCGGACGGGAGCGGACCTAACTTTCGGCGTGCATCTGGCAATCGGGCATATAATAGCTGCCGATGAGAACACACTTGGTCCTTCTGACGCTGGTGTCGGGGTTCGCTCTGTTCGCTCTACACGCGCAGCAGGCAGCCCCTAACGCCGCAAAAGGGCGCGGCACGGGACGTGCGCCGACTGCGCCGCCGCCCATCACCTGGAATTCGCCGCCGCTGCCTGACGGGCCGATCGTTCTCGACACGGCCATCCAGCACCAGATCCGGCTGACGGTCACGAAAGGATTGGTCCATCCGTTCGGCATGGCGTTCCTTCCGGATGGCTCGATCCTGGTTACGGAACGGCCAGGGCGGCTGCGCATCGTGCGGAATGGAGTGCTCGATCCCACCCCCGTCGCGGGCCTGCCGCAGATTCGTGCGCAAGGGCTGGGTGGATTGATGGATCTCGCGCTCGATCCACGCTTCGCGGAGAACAAGCTGATCTACTTCACGTATGACAAGCCGGCGGCCACCGGAAATATGGCGGTGAGAACGCTGGGGCGGGCGCGATGGGATGGAACGCAGCTCGTGGAAGAAAAGGATTTGTTTTCCGCGATTCCCAGCGGCAATGCGTCGCGGATTTTATTCGGACGCGACGGCATGATTTACATGACCATCGGCATTGGCGATAACGAAGCGATGAAAGCGCAGGATTTGGGTGAGCTTGCGGGCAAGATCCTGCGGCTCAAAGACGATGGGACCGTGCCTCCGGATAATCCCTTTGTCAATCGAGCAGGCGCCCGGCCGGAGATTTATACGTACGGGCATCGCAACGGGCTCGGCCTGGCGCTCGAACCCGAGACCGGGAGGCTTTGGGAATGCGAAGACGGCCCGAATGGCGGCGACGAGGTCAACATTCTGGAGGCGGGCAAGAATTACGGATGGCCCGTGGTTAGCAACGGCCGGTATTATTTGGGGCCGCGTGTAAGCGTAGGCGACTACAAGGAAGGGATGGAGCCGCCGGTTGTCTACTGGGTGCCGGCGATCGCGGTTTCGGGCCTTACGTTTTACACCGGCGACAAATTTCCCCGCTGGAAAAATAATTTGTTCGTAGGCGGGATGAGGCAGGGCGAAGTGCCGCGATCCGGCCAGTTGGTGCGAATCGATTTCAACGACAAGTGGGAGGAGCTTCACCGCGAGTCGATGTTCCACGAGTTGCAGAACCGCATTCGCGATGTGCGGCAAGGTCCGGACGGCCTGCTATATGTGCTGACGGAGGAAGCCGACGGCGCGTTGCTCAAAATGGAGCCGTGGACCGCGCCCGGGCCGGGCCGTTAGGTTACGTATTCCGATTTGAAGTCAGCGGCATGCGACACGCCCTCGGACTGCGATTGCCGCGCTTTAGTTCCAGGTCGGTCAACGGTGATTCGGCCCCGCCAAGGCCGCAAACCGGGCTCGCTCACGCCTTGCTTCGGTGGCTAGGCCGGTCAAGTAAAATAGACTTAGGTGGATCTAGGGATGTTGCGTCCGCCGCTCCTCGCTGTTTCGGTGTGGCTCTCTCCGGTTGCGCTCCTTGCCCAGCAGGATATCGGAAGGGTTCTGCCCGCCAGCCGAGCAGTGCATGTTGTAGCTTTTGGCGACTACGGTACCGGCAGTTCGCATCAAGCGGCTGTCGCTCGATCAATCGCTCAGCGGAATTCCACGCTGGCGTTCGATCTTGGCATCACCCTGGGCGATAACTTCTACCGGTGCGGCGTACGCAGCATCACAGACCCCAAGTGGAAGGACCGGTGGGAGAATTTTTACACTCCGCTGGGCTTCCCGTTCTATGCGGCGCTAGGCAACCACGATTACGGGGATCCGCCGATTATCTGTCCGGCGCACAGAGGTTCTCCGGATGCGGAGGTCGCCTACACGTCACATAGCACGAGTTGGCGAATGCCGGCGCGATACTATAGCTTCAAAGCCGGTCCGGTTTTATTCATCGCGATTGACACGGAAGGGTGGTCTCCCGCGCAACTCGCCTGGATCAAACAGACACTGGCGGCCTCCGCCGATGACCCTGAGATCAAGTGGAGGATCGTCTATGGCCACCATCCTATATACACTTCCGGCGTTCATCTGAACGAGCGAAGGATCGGTGTGCTCCGTGCGCAGCTTCTGCCGGTTCTGAAAGCGGCTCACGTGGACGCTTACATTTGCGGGCACGACCACGACCTGGAACGTTTGCGCTCTGAAGGGATCGAATTTCTTATCTGTGGCGGAGGCGGAGCCAAGCTTCGCGGCTTCGTCGGACGCAGGGAGCAGATTTCCGCCTTTAGCGCGTCGAAAAACGCGTTCCTGGATCTGGTCATCGACAGCCACAAGTTCACCGCTCAGTTTCTGGACACAGATCTCAATGCACTTGAAGACCCGCCGGTAACAGATTCCAAGTGATCGATCCGCTCAGGGACCGTTTGCGGATCCGCCACGACTTCATCGATCACCGGCCCTGGCAGGGAATCATCAGGCTTGCCCAGCAACGTCAGGATCGTCGGCGCGAAGCTCAGGCTGTCATAAGGTGTTTGAACGTCGAGGCCGCGCCCAAGGCCCGTTCGCGCGCCACCAGCGAATAATAAAACCGAATGCGTGGATACTCGGAGGAACGATCCATGATTTCCACCGGGGTTAAAGCCGCGGACGTCGAAATTCCAGTGGTCGTTGGCGAAAACAATCATATCGAACCCGCGAAGCTCCCGCTTCCGCTCCAGATACGGGTCCGCGACGGGCTGACGCAGCAAGGCCTCGATGATGCCAACGATGCCGTTCGAGTATTTGGCGCGATGAACCGCCTCCAGCCATTGGCGGTCGGTGTGCCAGCCGTCAAGCCACGCTCGATCGACG
>JASHRP010000104.1 GCA_030037375.1 Bryobacteraceae bacterium
AGATCGTTTTCACCGTCGCCGACCACGCCCTGCACCAAGCCGAGCGCCTGTACCGCGTTCTGAATGTCCGTGATGGCGGTCTGCGCGTGGGCGATCGTGTCCACCTTGTCGGTGCTGATGCCCAGGCCGAGGGAGTCCACCGTGTTCGCCGAGCCCGACAGCGATATGGTGACCTCGGAGTTCGCCAGGCTGCTTCCGCCGCCGATGTACACCGCCAAATTGTTGTTGTACTGCGACGACGTCGTGCCGCCGCCGCCGCTGGCCAGTCCGATGTTCCCCGCCTGCCGGTTGATTTCGCCCAGCAGCGTTTGGAACTCCTCGTTCAAAGTGGCGCGGTTGCCCGAGAACGTTCCCGAGGCCGACTGCGTGGCGAGCTGCTCGAGCTGATCCAGGATGTTGGAGATGTTGTTCAATCCGCCATCGATGGTTTGCAGAATCGCCGAACCATCGTTAGCATTGCGAACGCCTTGCTGTAGCTCCGTTACATCGGAACGCAATCCGTTAGCGACCGCCAGGCCAGCCGCGTCGTCCCCCGAATCGTTGATGCGATAACCTGAGGTCAACTGCTGAATGGCGTTGTCCAGGCTGTTGGTGTTGATTTGGAGGTTCTGCTGCGCTTCCAATGAGGTAATGTTGGTTTGGAACGAAAGTGACATTGCTTGCCGTCCTTCTTTTCTCTTTTGATTGGCGTGTTTAGCGCCGAACCGCCTCAACCTTCCTCGTTCTCAGCGGCAGCATGCATTTCGCAGGTTTGCGCCCGCATTTCAGTTTTTTTTTGCCGCCCTCCCTAAACTCTTTTTAAATTCGCGCCCCGCTTTTGCGATATGTAATTCGCGATGGAACAGCTAGTGCAATCGAAACACTCCGCAAGGATGCTTCTTGCGGCCTGGGATAGCGCGGACATGGTAGGGATTCGGAGCGCCGTCGATCTGACCGACACCATCTCTCCCGTCTCGACTTGCGAGGCGGAACGGATCGAGATGATTCGCGAAGCCGGCGGCGTCCTTTGTCAGTGGACCGAAGGATCCAGCGCCCCGGTCGACGTGGACGCCTCGCTCCACCTGCTGCGCCATTTCGCGGCTTAGTCCATCCAGGGCGCGCGGGCGCTCTCGCTAGGGCAGAGCCTCCACTTGAAAAGCGCGCTTGCGCCCCGCGCTGACGATTTGACAGGTAATCGGCGCGGTGTCGTTGACCAACGCCCGCAATGGCTTCTGCAGCGGGTAATCGAAACGGACCACCTGACCCGCTTTCAACCCAGCCAAGTCGCGCAATGCCAGTGTCGGCCCTTCCAGAAGCACTTGGAGCTCGATTTGCGCTTCGCCCAGAAGCTCGATATTTCGCGCCACATCCGCGGCGCCTCCTTCGCTCGCGGCGTGCTGATCGGCGCTTCCGGCGCTTTCGAAAAACGTCTGCGGAACGGCAATCTGGAATCCGCCGTCCTGCTCGCCAAGCCGAAGGGCGAAACTGAGCTGGAGCATCGCGAGAGCCGGATCCGTTGCCGGAAGCAGCTCCGGATCGCTTTCCAGCGCCAGTACCTTGAACTCGACCGTATGGAACATCTTCCACGCCTGACCCAGCGGGGCGACGATCGTGCGGACCACTTCCTCCAGCAACGCCCATTCAATTTCAGTCAGACTTCGCTTCTCGCCGCCCTCCGAACCGAGTTTTCCCCCCAGCAGCAGCTCCAGCAGATTGAAGACGGTGGCGCAGTCGAGCGAAAGAATTGCCTTTTCCGGCCGCGGTTGGAGCTGAAAGCTGATCACGCTCGACGGAGCCGTTAGGGTGCGTTTGAAGTCGCCCTCGCTGAGCGCCGTGATGGTTTCCAGCCGGACACCGATCTCGCACTGCAAAAATGCCGAAAGAGAGGCGGAAAGCGCCCGCGCGCAGCCCTCATGCACGCTCCGCAGGAGCCGTTGCTGCGGTCCGTCGGAATCCTGCCGGCCAAGACTTATCGGATTCATCGCCTTACCAACCTCTATCGTCAGGGGCCGGTTTTACCGATAGACCGCCTCCGGCGTTTCCCCTAGGCGATCTTAGGCTAAGTGAGGTTAAACATCCGCCCAGTCTCATCGATACAGAAGCCACGGGAAACCCACACCATGATCAGGCTCACGAGACTCAACGGCGCGCCGCTTTACTTGAATTCGGATCTGCTCGAGCACATCGACTCGACCCCCGACACCGTGCTCACTCTGACCTCCGGAGCAAAGTTCCTGGTGATGGAGTGTCCGGACGAAGTCTGCGAAAAGGTGGTTGCCTTTCGCAAATCCTGCGCGCCCGCATACGCATTGCCGCCAGCGCCGGATCCCCGGCTGGCGAGCGTGGACGTAGCGCATGGCTGATCAGGAACGCAAGGCAAAGCTGCGCTCCAGCCGTCCCGATTTCGCAAGCATTGGCGGAGTTGTCGTCGCCATCGGTTGCCTGCTCGGCGGATTGATCCTGGACGGCGGTAAAGTTTCGGACGTGACCCAGGTCACGGCCGCGATCATCGTCCTCGGCGGAACGCTCGGCGCGGTGATGGTGACATCCCCGATGTCGTCTCTGTTGGCCGCCGTCGGCGGACTCAAGAAGATTCTGTTCGAGGATGTAGTCAGCACGGAGGCGGCAATCGACCAGATTGTCGCTTACGCAACGAAAGCCAGAAAGAGCAGTTTGATCTCGCTCGAGGAAGATCTGGAGGCGGTGGAAGACCCGTTCTTGAAGAAGATGTTGACGCTCGCCGTGGACGGCACCGATCTTCAGGAGCTCCGGAAAATGGTCGAGCTCGATTTGACCCAGGCCGAAAGGCACGGCGAGGTGCAAGCCAAAGTCTTCGAGGCCGCCGGCGGCTACGCTCCGACCATCGGAATCATCGGCGCCGTGATGGGGCTGATTCAGGTGATGAAGCATTTGGAAAACATCGACGAAGTCGGAAAGGGCATCGCCATCGCCTTTGTCGCGACCGTTTATGGCGTGGCCATCGCCAACCTGTTCCTCCTGCCGGCCGCCGGAAAACTCCGTGCCCGGGAACAGAAAGAGATGCAGCTTAAGGAATTATTCCTGGAGGGTGTCAGCGCGATCCTCGAAGGAATGAATCCCAAGCTGATCCGGACCAAGCTGGAAGCATTCGCCCACGAGGGCGCGGGCAAGGCCAAGGCGGGAAAAGCCGAGAAGGCTGGGGCCGCGGCTCCGGCGGAGGCTCGCGGTTAGGCAGCGATGGCCCGGCGAGGTAAACATCAAGCGCACGAAAACCACGAGCGTTGGCTGGTTTCCTACGCGGATTTCATTACGCTTCTCTTCGCGTTTTTCGTGGTGATGTTCGCTTCCTCCCAGACCGACAAATCCAAGGCCAAGCAGATCTCCGAAGCCGTGGAAAAGGCTCTCGCGGAGGGCAAGTCGGTGGGCGTTCCTCCGGCCGTCGCCAAGATTCTGGGCGGCACCGTCGACGACAAAGGCCAGGGAAACGCGCAGATGAGAGGCCCCGGTGGCGCGCAGAAGGCCGCCAAGGAAGATCAGCCGGACGAAGGCATCGAGCTGACTCCGTCTTTCAAAATGCTCACCAGCGAGCTTGAAAAAGAAATCAAGGATGGCAAAGTCGAGGTGAGCCTGGAGCCTCGCGGCCTCGTGGTGAGCCTCAAACAAGCCGCGTTCTTCCCGTCCGGCGGCGACGTTCTCGATCCTTCCACCTATCCAACGATCGAAAAGCTCGCGGAGGCTCTGAACAGTCTGACCAGTCCGATCCGGATCGAGGGCCACACCGATTCCGTGCCGATTCATACGGCCCGGTTCAAGAGCAACTGGGAGCTATCGGCCGCGCGATCGATCGCCATGATGGACGTGCTGGTCACGCGTTTCAAACTCGATCCCTCCCGCATGGGGATCGTCGGCCTCGCAGACACCGAACCGGAAGCCGACAATGATACCGTCGAAGGACGAGCCAAGAATCGCCGCGTGGATGTGGTGATCATGAACCGCCAGGCGCGGAGGCCGAAGCAGGCCAAGCCGGAGCCGGCAACCGGCGGCCAAGCAAAAGCCAGCACATCGAAAACAGAGCAGCCGAAACCGAAGAAGTAAGCGAAGTGGCCCGTCTTAGCCGGCGGGATATTTAGGACCCGCCCTGGAGAAGATCGAACAGGGTCGTCTTCGGCAGCGACGATTCCATCTGCAAGGACGCTTGGAGACTGGTTTGTTCTTGCGTCAGAGTAATCGCGGCCGTGGCCATATCGGTGCTGGTTGCCTGCGTCAGCCCGCTCTGATACTCAAGCTGGAACTTCTGCGCGACGCTGGTCGCGTTGCTGAGCTGATCCTGGACTCCGCCGTAGAATTGCAGCGATTCCGCAAGATGGGTCTGCGCGGATTGCAGCGAGCTGAGCGCGTTGGTAAGACCCGTTTCATCGTTATTCGCCAGGGCGAGCCGCACGTTGTTCACCGCCGCGAATATGTTGTCGGCCGCCGGGCTTCCGTCGGGATTCTGGTCGTCGAAAATCTGTTGCGCCGTCTGAGAGACAGCGAAGGTGGTTCCCGTCGCGTCCTGGATCAAGTTAGTCTGGGGATTGGCGATCAGTTGGTCAACGCCGGTCGGACTGTTCAAGTCCAGTTGGTAGGACGGCTGGTTCGCATCCGAGCCGCTGAACACGTATTGCCCGTCATACTGCGTCTGGCTGAGCGAAACCAGTTGCGAAAGCGCTTGCTCGACCTGTTGCGAAAGGCCGCTGCGCACGGACGCGGTGACATTGCTGTTCGCGCCTTGCTCGCCCAAGGAGCTCACTTGGTCGAGCACACTCGTCACGGTCTCGAGTGCGGATTCGGCGGTATTGACCTGGCTGGTGATCTGAGAAAGATTCTGGCTGACCTGATTGACGTTGCCGAGATCGGATTCCAGTTGCAGAACGTCGCCCAGTTCGCCCGGGTCGTCGGAAGGTTGATTGATCGTGCGTCCCGAGGAAACTTGCTCCTCCGTGGTCTGCGTCTCTTGCGTCAGAATCTGAAGATTCGCCAGGAACTCTTGAGTGTTTGCGCCTATTCCTTGGATCATGGATCATGCCTTAGGACGCGGTCGGAATCATATTGATGAGCGTGCTCGCCAGCGAATCGATCACGCTGACCATTTTGCTGGCCGCGTCATAACCCTGCTGATACTGGATAACCAGCGCCGCTTCGGCGTCCAGGTTCACCCCGGAAATCTGAGTTTGCACCGCCTGCGCCTGCGAAACCAACTGGGTCTGAACCGTCTGTTCACTTTGCGCATTCGAAGCTTGCTGTCCGACCTGGGTCGCGATCGCCGCCGTGTATTGATTGATCGTTTGACCGGAGATCGTGTCCGTGGCCGCGGTTGAATCGCCGAGATCCGCCAATTGCAATGCCGTCCCGTTCCCGCTGCTTGCGTTTGCAGGGGCGAGATCGGACGCCGTGATCGCCGGATTCACAGCCAGCGTCGCCGCGACATCCACGGGGCTGGCGTTGTTATAGCTGAAAAGCTCCGTCCCCGCCGCTCCGTCCGGCGTGGTCCCGGAAGTGAGAATCTGATTGACCCGGTCCGCCACCTGCTGCGCGAGAATATTCAGCGCGCCCTGCTGCTGGCTGTCTCCCTGCAGAGACGGCAACACAGTGTTCCGGACGTTCAGTTGGCCGCCCAGCGTACCTTGCGTGATCTGACCGGCGATGTTATCGCCCGCCGAATCGAGGATCTGCGCGTCGGGCACCGCATCCGTGTTTCCGCTGGTTGGAGCGTTGTTGAAGCTAGCCTGGATGGAGTATTGTTGCGTCCCGGTCACCAGAGCCGTCTGCCCGGCCAGCAGAACCGTCGCTTCCCCGTCGGGTGCGAAGGTCACACTGATATTCGCGAGATTGGATAAGCTCTCGAGCGAAGCTTCGATGTTCGCCTGCACCCCCGCGTTGTTCTGGCTGCCTTGCGCGAGCGAAGCGTTGTCCGTCGCGATCTGGCCCGCCAAGGTATTGATCTGCTCAACCGTCGAGTTGATCTGCTGATCCAGTTGGGTGGTGGTCTGCGATAGCGACGAAGCCGCGGAATTAAACTGCTCCGCCAGCGCGGACGCCTGCGAAAGCACGTTCTGCTGGTCTGAGCTGGATTCGGGTGTCGCCGCCCACTCGGAAAAGCTCTGAAACAGATTATTGAGCGCGCCGATTACGCCGGTTTGCCCGGTCACGTCGAACAACGCTTGAATCGGCGACAGCGCCGTCGATTGGGCGGTGGCGTTGCCCAGCAGCGACATCTGATTCTGAACCGCTTGATCGGCATACTGACTATTGGTGCTCTGCGTCGGGCCGGAAACCACTCCGCCCACCAGCCCCTGCGACAGATTGAACGGCTGCGCGATGAAGGTTGCGGTCTGGCTCGCGTAGCCCGGCGTGGATGCGTTGCTGACGTTCTCCTGCACTACGTTCAGCGCGTTTTGATACGAATCCAATGCGCTCACGCTGCTGTCTAGCGCCCCGAAAAGTGTGCCCATTATGCTTCCATCAGACTTTTCGATCCCGGCTCGGCCAGCTCCGGCGATCCGCGCCGTGTGTAGCCTTCGCCCATCCGCAACTGCATCCATCCCGCGATCAGGTTCGACCCATGCCCGATTTGAATGCGCAGGCCGTTTACGCCAAACCGGATGCGGTGGATGGCCGCGTGCACCAATGGATCCCAGTCACGGGAACTACCCGCCACCAGCAATTCGAGAGTTTCGATCACCTGACTGAGGATGTGACCGCACTCCTCCAGCGCGGCTGGGGATGGAGTAAGTAATAGTTTCCTGGCGGCGTTAATGCTGCTCTCCGCCGACTCGCAGCGTTCATGCGCAGTCATGTCGAACGCCTCACCCGCCGTTCAAGGCGGCGTCCACGATGGAGCGGCTCAGTGCGGCGGTGTCGACTTGATACTGCCCGGACTGGACCAGGCCCTTCAGCTCTTCCACACGCGCGCTCCGGCTATCCGTGTTGGAGGCGAGCGCCTGAGAGAGCAATCCGGTCTGATTCCCCAGATCGACACCATCGGCGGACGACCCAACGTTTTGAGGTGTACGGGCGCTCCCGCCGGTGGGCTTGGAGGAGTCGAACACTCGGTTCGTTTGCGAGTTGGAGATGGTGTTCACGGTGTCCTGTTGGCCGACCTTCAAGCGAGCCTCCTATATATCGTAGAAACCCAGAATTTTTTGAGTCAATTTTTTGACGTACTAAGTAAAGATCCCTAGCATGGTCGCCGTAAGCTTGGGCTTCCTTAAATCGCCTCCGCTGGTTCAGAATTCTCGGCTGGGTTCTCTAGAGGCTTCGCCTCACCCGCCATCCGGGTGATCCGAACTCCGTAATTTCCTTCCACGGCCACGACCTCACCGTGAGCCAGAACCCGTTTGTTAACAAGAATTTCGACTTCATCCCCGACATACTCGTCCAGCTCCACAACCGATCCGTGGCCCAGCCGGACCAGATCCTTCATCCGCATTTTGGTCCGTCCCAGCGAAACGCTCACCGGGACTTCCACCGCCATCAACAGCTCCATCGAATTCCGGCCCGTCTGAGCCGGCTTCAAAGCTTGATCGTTCGGAACGATTTCCTCGACGCCGTCCATTAGTACAATCCCCTGGAAGTGGGCCAGCGCCTGTCGATGTACTGCCTGAGGCGCAGAATGCCTTGAGTCTTGAGCTGTGAAATCCGCGTAATGTGCAGATTAAGCACCGGCGCGATTTCACGAATGTTGAGCCCTTGCCGGTAATACAAGTCGAGCACGATGCGTTCGACTCCCGGCATCTTGTTCAAGCCGTCCTGGATCAGCTTTTCGAGCTCGGTCCTCTCAAGCCTTCTCGCCGGGGAATCCTCTTCGCGGTCCGCGATGTAATACATCAAGGTCCGGGAGCTCCCCTCGCGGTCCGGCGCGTCCAGGCTGCCGATCGAAACCGCGCGCAGCTCAAGCAGCAAGTCCTGATAACCGGGAAGTCCCATTCCCAGCTCCGCGGCAATCTCTTCTTCCTCGGGCGCGCGCTGCAGGCTCTGCTCCAGCTTGGCGACCGCCGCCTGGATATCTTTCATCCGCTTGCGCTTGTGCGGAGGAATTCCGTCCATCCCCCGAATGCTGTCCAGAATCGCGCCCCGAATGCGATGTTCGGCGTAAGTCTTCAACTTCACGTTGTGCGACGGATCGAAGCTATCTATTGCATTGATCAATCCGACGATTCCCGTCGAAACCAAATCTTCAAGCGAGGTGTTGTCGGGCAGCCGTTCGTGAATCCGCGACGCGATCCAGCGCACCTGCGGCAAATGCTCGAGGATCAACGCCTCTCGCTCCGCGGCCGCGTTCCCGGAGTTCTCCGTGTACGCAAAGGGGCTGGATGTCGCCATCAGTTTCTCCTCATGCGTAGGTTTTCCTCATTCACAGGTCTTCCTCATGCACAAGCCTGTTGGGCCTGTTCCGGAACCGCTATGGCCATCAGGTCTTCGATAGAAGCGGAATGAAGGCTGTCGGGAATGGAGACGCCGTCGGCGACCAGCGAAAGGCTCAGGCCCGCTCGCGCGGCCTCCGATGCCAAGGTCCCGAAAGTCGTGGTCTCGTCGAGCTTCGTCACGGCGAGCTTCACTGGCCAGAAGATGCCGTACTTGCGGATCGCTTCCCGGCAAGCGCCGGAGCTCATGTAGCCCGGCAGCACCAAATGCACGTCGACTCCGGCACAGCGCGCCAGGATCGCGCCCAGTTTCTCGCGCTCCGCATCCGGCTGGTGGCCGGGAGTGTCGATCAGCACGATCGACTTCAGGCGCTCCTCCTCGATAAGCTGCGGCAGAACCTCCGGAGTTTCCACAGCCGTAAAGGCGATTCCCGTTTTCCGCGCGAAAAACTGAAGTTGCATGCGGCTGCCTAACCCTGAATGGTCCAGCGTCAGTAGGCGCACCGGCCGGTTTCGGGCGGCTTGAAACGCCGCGATTTTCATCAGCGTCGATGTTTTTCCCGCGCCCGTCGGGCCGACCATCGCCGCCACCGCGGAGCCGCTGCCTTTCACGCCAAGCTGCGAATCGACCTTGATGCGCTTGTTCATCTCGGCCCGCAGAAGCTCGGTTAAGCGGTCCTCTTCGTACCAGCGCAAGCTTTGGCCCGTGTCTCCGTTTGGCTCGGGTTCATCGGAGCTCAGCGCCGCCGCAACCCCGTCGACGATTGAGCCGGCGAGCGAAACACTCAGCCCTGCCTTGGTCAACCGCGCGAAAGCGGCATCCAGGAGCGGGAGTCCGCGGGCGGTAACCCGCGGTCTCCCTGAGGAGAGAAGAAGCCCGTGAATTTCGTCCATCTGAGAGCGGAGCTGCTCTAAGTCCGCCGCCGGAGCCTTGCGGTTCATCCGCGGGCGGCTGCTCGCGGTCTTGAAGGCAACTGGCGCGACTGCCGCCGCTTCAGCGGCGACTGGTTCCGGGCCAGTCGCAGCCGCATTCGCCGAAGCTTCCGGCGTGTCCGCGTCCGGACACCCGAACACGACTTCGTAGTTCGCCGTCGAACCTAGCGGCGAATCCACTTTACGCGTGCTGAGCAACAGCACATCCTCGCCCAACTCCGCGCGCGCCTGGGCCAGCGCTTCACCGGTCGATTTTACGAAATACGATTTGATCCGCATGATTCAGGCCCTACTCCACGACTCCTCTGGATCGCACGTGAACTTCACTAGGAATTTCGTTGTGCGAGAGCACGGTGACGCTCGGCAGCGCCGTCTCGATGATCTGCCGTACAAAATGCCGCGACCCCGCGCTCGCCACAACAACCGCTGTTTCTGATTTGTCGATCTTCCTGGTGAACCGACCCAGGATGTCGCGAATGTTATCCGGCGCAAGCGAAAGGCTGCTGTTCAGCTCCCCGTGCTCGACGGCCGTTTCCACGGACCGTTCGATGGTTGGGTCGAGCATGTATGCCGTCAACTCGCTTTTCCCGCTCATCAGCGGCTGAACGATCCCGCGCCGAATCCCTTGGCGCACGTATTCGGTAAGCAGCACGGGATTCTTGCTGCTCTGGGCTGCCTCGCCGAGCGCTTCCAGGATCTTGACTGAATCGCGGATAGACACTTGTTCTCGCAGTAAATTCTGAATGACTCGTTGTACGGTCGTCAGCGGAAGCAATTTTGGAACCAAATCCTCGATGACTTTCGGATTGTCCTTTGCCACGCGGTCGCACAAGTTCTTCGTGTCTTGACGGCTGAAGAGCTCGGCCGCATGACGGCGCGCCAGCTCAGCCAAATGCGTGCCGATCACGCTAACCGCATCGACCACGGTGTATCCGCTCGAACGGGCGCGATCGGTTTGATCCTGCTTCACCCACAAAGCCGGCAATCCGAACGCCGGATCGTTGGCCGGTTTGCCCTGCAGCGTCGGGTCCGGACTGCCGCTTGGGATCGCTAATTCATGGCCTTGCAGCAGTTCGAAGCGGCCGATTTCGTTGCCGTGCATTTGAATCACGTACTCGCGCGAACGCAGGGCGATGTTATCTTTCACCTTCACCGGAGGCATCAGGTAACCGATCTGCTTGGCAAGCTGTTTCCGCACTCCCAGCACGCGTTGCAGCAAGGGCGAATCGGGTCCGCGCTCCACCAAATTGACCAGGCCCAGTCCGATTTCCAGCGTCAGCGCCTCCACTTTCAGAAGCTCTTCCAGATCCTCCTTGCCCTTCGCGACGGCCTTGGTAGACGCTGCCGGAGCGTCGGTTTTCCGACGCATTCGCCAACCCACCGCTCCCAAACCAGCTCCGCAGGCGAGGAACGGAATCGTGGGAAGCCCGGGAAAGGCCGACAACACGAGCAGCAATCCGCCGGCGAGCAGCAGCGGCTGCGCGGTCTTCAAAACCTGCTTCTGGACTTCCGTGCCAAGCGTCTCCTCGGTCCCGGTGCGCGTCACGATCAAGCCGCCGGAAACAGAGATCATCAGCGCGGGAATCACCGTAACCAACCCGTCGCCGATGGTCAGCACCGTATAGGTTTCTAGCGCGTGGCGCAGTTCCATGCCATGCTCCAGAACCCCGATCAAAAATCCCGCGATGATATTGATGCCGGTGACCAGAATGCTCGCGACCGCGTCGCGCTGCGTGAAGCGCGACGCGCCGTCCATCGCTCCGTAAAACTCCGCTTCCGCCGCGAGCTGTTTGCGGCGCGCGCGGGCTTCTGACTCGTCGATCAAGCCGGAGTTGAGATCCGCGTCGATCGACATCTGCTTGCCCGGCAAAGCGTCCAACGTGAATCGCGCCGTGACTTCCGAGATGCGCACCGCGCCGTGGTTGATGACCACGTATTGAATCGCGATCAGAACCAGGAAAATCACGGTTCCGATGATGTAATTCCCGCCGACAACAAAGTTCCCGAACGCTTCAATCACGTTGCCGGCGGCCGCTGTGCCCGTATTTCCGTTCAGCAGAATCAGCCGCGCCGAGGAAATATTCAGCGCCAGCCGGTACAGAGTGAGCAGCAGCAGCACCGTCGGAAACACGCTGAACTCGACCGGTTTGCGGATATAAACCGCCGTCATCATCACGATGACCGACAACATGATGTCGACGACGATCAGGAAGTCGAGCAGGAAGCCCGGCATCGGCGTGATCAGCGCGACAATGATCGCGATGACGCCGACCGGCACGCCAAACTCGGTCCAATTCCACGAATTGGAGAGAGTCTCCTGGCCGGCCGCGATGGTTTGCGTTTGCGCCGCCACTTAACCTCTCAGGCGCAGACCCCGGCGTTGCGAAGTTTGTACAGCAGCGTCGTGCGAGGGATTCCCAGGGAGCTTGCGGCTTTGGCTTTGTTCCCGCCATGCTGCTGCAAGGCCTCTTGGATCAGAAGCTGCTCCACGCGGTCGACTGTCTTTTCGAGATTCAGCCCGCCGTTCGCCGGAGCGAAGTCGATATTTCGCGCGGAAGCCGTCGGCCGCCGCAGCCCGGACAGTTGAATGTCGCCGGAATAAAGCCGCGTGCGTTCGCCCGATAGCGTGACCGCCATCTCGATGGTGTGCTCGAGCTGGCGGATATTGCCCGGCCATTCGTAATCGGTCAGCCGGCGGACCGCGTCGCCCGATAGATGCTTCGCGGCCAAACCTTCCCGCGTGCAAACTTTTTCGATGAAGTGCTCGGCCAGTAATGGAATGTCGCTCTTGTGTTCGCGCAGCGGCGGAACCTCGATCGGCACGACCCTCAACCGGTACAGCAAATCTTCGCGGAATGCCTTGTCCGCCACGGCTTGTTCCAGATCTTGATTCGAAGCCGCAATCACCCGCGCGTCAATCTGAATCGAGGCCGTGCTGCCCACGCGGTGAATTTCGCGCTCCTGCAATACCCGCAGCAACTTCGGCTGCATTTCGAGCGGAACCTCGCCGATTTCATCCAGAAAGATCGTCCCGCGATGCGCTTGTTCGAACCGGCCCGGCCGGTCGTTGATCGCGCCCGTGAATGCGCCCCTCACGTGGCCGAACAACTCGCTCTCGACCAGATTCTCCGGAATCGCGGCGCAATTCACCGCGACTAGATTCGCTCCCGCGCGGCCGCTGGCCATGTGGATCGCGCGCGCAACCATCTCCTTGCCGGTTCCCGACTCGCCCGTAATCAGAACCGTCGAGCGCCTCGGTCCGGTCAACCGTATCATCGAATGCAACGACTTCATGGCGCGGCTCTCGCCGACCAGTAAATCGCGCCACGGCTCTTTTGCCTGAGATGCTTTCGCGTGCAGTTGAGCGGCGCACTCCAGCTTCTGCTCCAGCATCGCGCACAGCTCGTTCACCGAAACCCGATCGGTCACATGACGGAAATCGATGATCGGCGGACCCACCAGGCTCTCGTCGAAACACAATTCCGGGTCGTAGACCAGAACCGGAATCGGAACGGGCGCTTGGTGCGCGCTGACCAAAGCCTCCTGAACCGTCTCCCGCATCAGCGGCAACTCGGCGAGAATTACCTGGACGTGCGGTAGCAAATGCTGCCAGGCCGCGGGTGCGCCGCTCGATACGGCGACCTTGAAACCCATGCGCTGTTCTAGAAGCTCAACTTCTTCGCTGCGACCGGCGGATCGCAACCAAAGCACTCTCGGCATATTCCTCCAGGTAGGCGGGCCGTCCTCCTCAGCCGTCACGGCAGTAGTCTCTTGCCGTACATCCATACATCGGAGGGGTACGTCGTTTGCTTTAGTACAACTTAGCGGCGGAAGAGCATGTTTTTGACGAATCCCTGGACTCGACTGAGACTACGTGAAATTTGCCTCTGCAACGCTCGCGATTTCTCGATATGCAAGGCGAACATGGACCTGGAAACTCAACGCCGATTGCAGCGCGAATATTTCGAAAGCCGCGTCCGCTCGGCGCATCCCATCGAGATCGTGACCATGCTCTACCAGGCCGCGATCGACAACCTGAATGCCGCCATAGGGCACCTGAAAACCGGCGATCGCCGCGCCCGCGCGCTCGCCGTCAGCCGAGCTCAGGAAGCCGTGCATGAGCTGTTGGTTGCTCTCGATCACTCCGTCGGCGCGGATTTCACGCACACCTTAGCCAGTTTGTACCGGTACTGTCTGGATCGCATGGTGACCGGGCACGCAACGCAATCCGCGAAATCGTTCGAGGAAGCGCTGTCGGTGCTTTCAACCCTGGCGGTCGCGTGGCGCGAAATCAAGGATCGTGTGTGTGAGACGTCGCCGTCCGAAGATGCCGTACCAACGCCAAGGGAAGAACCTCGCCAGACGATTAACCATCCGTATTCGAAGTACCGGCCGGACTCGGAGATGGTTGGTTCGAGGGGGTGGAGCTGTTAGCAGGTTCTAACTGCCGCGCAATCATCTGAGCCAAGCCGAGACCGCCGCGCTTCGCGATGGCCTGCGCGAAATACTCGTCCGCCATGCCCATCGCGGAGCTAGCGGAAGCGTCTTCGCCGGTTCCCAGCCATCCTTCGTCGTCCTCATGGATGGT
>JASHRP010000105.1 GCA_030037375.1 Bryobacteraceae bacterium
ATGTGCTGGGCCAGAAGCGCTGCAATCGGACTCGATGCAACCCACTTCAGGGCGTCCTGAAACCAAGTCGAAGTTGCTCCGAAGCAGGCTCCAAAGAGGCCCGCCGCGCAAGCGAACGCTACCAGGTGCGCAACCGTAATGGGCCTTCCGGCGGCTTCGATCGCCTCCCGGCGCGCGCGGAGCTGAGCCAGCCACCACACGCGCCCAGAGTCCGGAACTACAAACGAAGGCATCTCGTCGCGAGCTTCGCTAATGGCACCCGCCGCCAGCGCCGCTTCTGAGCAGATCGGACACACCCCGACATGCGCACGCAGTTGCGCGTCCACGCCGTCCGGCCAGCGAGACTCGACCGCTGCAGCCAGGACTTCGCTTTCGAATTCGCAGTCGATGTTTTTCATTTGCCCGCCCCCAGCAATTCCGCCAGTTTGCGCCGCGCGCGAAACAGAAGGAATTTCATACTCGCGGGCCGCAGACCGAGCGCTCCGGCGATCTCCTGATGCGATGCTCCCTCGGCGTACGCGAGCCAAAGCATCGCCCGTTCCCGTGGCTTGAGGCGAGCCATGGCGCGTTCGAAATCCGTGCGCCGCTCCGCCGCGCCCGCGGTCTCGCTGACGGCTACACGCTCGATCTCGCCGCCGATTCCTGCAAACGGATGCGTCAAGCTTCTGCGGCGAGCGTCGCGAGCCAGATTCGTAGCGATGCGGTAGAGAGAATTGCGGCGGTGCGCTTCGCTATCGTGTGTGGCGGCGGCCCGGAGAAAACGATAGTAGGTTTCCTGAAGCAGATCGTCCGCCATTTGACGATCTCCGGTTACGCGCGCCAAATAGGCCCAAACACCCCGGGCAGTGCGGTCGTAGAACGCGCGGAACGCGTCCTCATCCATCACGAAACCGGCGCAGGCATCGGCCATGGCCTCCAGGCGGCTGACATCGGTGAACGTTACGTCGCGGAACATGGCGTCAGATCATCCTTGCGCCGGCGGCTCGGCCAGACGATTCACGAGCCCCAGATGGCGCGAGATCATGAAAGAGATTATCGCCGAAAGAATGAACCCAATCCCCAAGGCCATTCCGAGGATCCCCAGCGCATGGATTGGCACGGCGGCATCATAAATGAGCTGCCGGCTCACGATCTCCAAGCCGACGCCTGCGGCGAGCAAGACCACTCCTCCCTGCACCGTCCACAGAATCCTGCTCAGTGGCGCGGAGACGGAGCGCGGGCCAGCGTCGAGCACGATGGGCGCTGATTCCAGGAATTTTGAACCGGCCGGCGAGTTCATGTACGCCAACAGATCGTCATTGCTGGAGAGGCGATCGAGGATTTTCGTATGGACATCAGTCTGCACCTTGGTCAGGCGGTTCCAGCGGCGGGAATCGATGAAGGTCCGAATGAGCCACGCAATCAGCGAGACCGCCAATGCGAAGCCGGCAAAAACCGAGACATCCGTGACCATCTCTTCCCAAACTCTGGCAGTCCCGGTGACATCCCGCTGCGGCTCATCGGGACGGCCTACATAGTACGCCGGATCCCGCAGAACATCCGGATGGGCGCTCAAAAAAGCCGATAAGGCCGGGTAAGGAGCGAGGTACGCCGGATTACTCAGGAGGCTCGGGTCGAGCGCCAGAACGCGACGCAATGCGGGCGGGTAGTGCTGGAAAAGCTCAGAAAGTTGCTGCTGGGTTTCCTGGGCATCTTGCGCCACGGGGACCGGCGGCGCGGGCGGGACTCGGCCTGGCTGTTGCGCCTGCATTACCAGCGCTGCCAGAAGTCCAATTCCAACCACCCGTCCGATTTGCGTCCGAATCCTCATCCGCTCTGCCCTCTGCCGCATAGATACGCAGAGACGAACGGGAGGTTCACACTCAGATGCCCAAAAGCTGCCGCCGCAGATAATCCAGGGCTCCTTGGGTCGCGAACAGGCGGATTCGCGCCCGGTCTCCAGGCAAATTGAATTTCCGCCCTGCCGCGGTATCATTGGGTCCGGCGAAACCAACGTAGACGGTTCCAACCGGGACCCCTGTCGCGCTTTCCGGTCCAGCCTCGCCGGTGGTCGAGATCGCGTATGTCGCGCCCGCGCGAAGCTGTGCACATTGCGCCATCGCCCGAGCCACTTCTTCGCTCACCGCCGTATGCCGCGCGATCAATTCGGGGTGAATGCCCAGCGCCTTCTCCTTCATCGCGTTGCTGTACACCACGAACCCGCCGGCGAAATAATCGGAGCTTCCTGCAACGGAAGTAATGCGCTCCGCGATCATCCCGCCCGTGCAGCTTTCGGCAACTGCCAACGTCGCACCGCGCTCGCGCAGCAACGCGCCGACCACCGCTTCGAGCGAATCGCCGTTGCGCGAAAAAATCCGGTCGCCGAGCAGCTCTTCCATCGGTCCCGCGACTTCCGCAAGGAGCCGTTCCGCCTGCTCCTCCGTCGCGCAACGGGCGCGCAGATGGATCTGGATGTCGAAAGGGGACGCAAGAATGGTCGTAGTCGGATTTGTGTACTTCGAATACACCGGCGCGATCAGGTGATCGAGATCCGATTCCGTCATGCCGGTCACGCGATAGAAGCGCGTGCGGATAAATTGTGCAGGCAAGCGAGCCGTGAGCCTGGGCAGGCACTCGTTGGCGAACATCGGCTTGAGCTCGCCCGGCGGTCCGGGCAGCATCATCACCACTTTGCCCTCGTGTTCGATCCATTGCCCGACCGCCGTCCCGTTGGGATTGGGCAGCACTTCGGCCCCGTCCACCAGAAACGCCTGCTTCTTATTGTTCTCCGCCATCTTCCGCCCGCGCCTGCGGAAACGTTCCTCGATCGCGTCCGAAAGCTCCTGTCGAAACTGGAGCTCGCGTCCGAGCGCATGCGCGACCGATTCACGCGTCAAATCGTCTTCGGTCGGTCCGAGACCGCCGGTTACGATCACTAGGTCAGCATGCATCAGCGCATGCTTTACTGCCGCCGTGAGAATCGCCCGGTCGTCGCCGACAACCAGCTTGCGCCGCACTTCCACGCCCAGCGAATTGAGCTGATCGGTGATGAAGAGTGAATTCGTATCCAGGCGTTGGGACGTCAGCATCTCCGATCCGACGGCGATGATCTCGGCGTCGAGCGGTGACGGGTTTTGCATGGGAGCGATTTAGCGGAAGGAATCTAGTGGTAGCGGTAGCCTTCGATGCCGAGCTTGACGCGGTACAGCGATCCCTCCGGCCCGCGCGAAGGCGACGCTTCGTTGGTGGCGACGATCAGGCTCTTGGAGGGCGTGAACGCCATGCCGACGATAGAAGGCCCGGAAACAAACAGCTCGGCGTTCGCGTCCGGAGTGATCCGGACGATCCCGCGGCGTCCCGCCAAAGACGCGGCCACATAAAGGTTCCCGTCAACGTCAAACGCCATACCCTGCGGGCGGCCGAGCCCGCGATAGAAGCGCTCGACGTGGCCGTCGCGCGAAATACGCGCGACCGAGTCGAAGCTGGATGTGGTCGGCCCGGTAACGTAGAGATAATCGTCGGGACCGAACGCCATGTGGTACGCGGCGAGTGAAGGCTCCAAAGTCGCGAACACATAAATCTGCCGCTGACGGCTGATCTTGAAAATCGTGCCGCTGCGGTCGCCGACATACAGATTTCCGTCGCGGTCGAAGACGATGCCGGTGGCGACACCCATTCCTTCCACATAAGTCGAGGTGTTGCCGGCGGGCGAGACCTGATACACCAGCCCGTCGTTGCGGCTGGAAACGTAAAGCATCTCGTGCTCATCCAGCGCCAAGCCCGTGGCGTTCATCACGTCGGTGACCAGCGGCCGCGAGTTCAAGCCCGCGTCGATCTTGTACACCGATACCGGCGTCTTGTGTCCGGCTGGCCCGCTGAAGGTGACGTAGATATTCTCCAGGTGATCGACCACCGGGTTCGCCACCGGATGCAGACCGCTGGCGATCTGCGCGCCCACGCGGCAAGACCAGGACGCGCCGGTCTCAGCATCGCTGCCTACAACCATTTCTCCGCTGGTAGCGCCGGCGGGAACCCGAACGACTACATAAGCATCCGAACTTACCACGATGTGCGCGGCGGCACTGCCAAAACGGATGTGCGGCCGCTCTCCATTCGCGAAACCAGAGCCGCGAAGTTGAAAATCGCCGCCGGGAATCGCCGCGGCAGGCGAAACCGCTGCGATTTGAGGGCGGGCTCCGTTCCCAGAAGACCGCGTGCTTGGAGACTTACGGAAGGCCATAAAGTAGGCGCTAATAAAGATTGAACCATCCGGCGGCAAACAAAACAAGCGCAGCGTAAACGCCGGCCATCACGTCATCGAAGACAATCCCCGCGCCGCCATGTAAACGTTCGAGTTGCCGCACCGGCGGCGGCTTCCAAATATCGAACAGCCGAAACAGTACGAACGCCGCCAGCCAGCTTATCCAGTTCAAGCGCGCCGCGCCCGCAACCGCGATCCATTGCCCCACAACTTCGTCGATAACGACAATCTGCGGATCGACGAGCCCTGTTTCTCGCGCGGTAACGTCCGCCGCCCAGTTCGCCGGACCGATGAGCAAAACACCGAGGAGCCCAATTTCCCACGCGTCAATCCCTGCGAACCGGTGCAGGGGCCACGCGATCACAATCGCGGCAAGCGACCCGGCCGTGCCCGGCCCTTTCGGCGCATAGCCGCACCCGAACCACGTCGCAAGCAGCCGCGCGAAACTCAATCGTCCTCTTCGGACTGCTTCTCATCCGGCTGCGTCTCACCTGGGATGGTGTACTTCTCCGAGGCCCAATTGCCGAGGTCTATGGTGCGGCAGCGATCGCTGCAAAACGGAAACTCGGGATTGTCCCGCGCCACGGGCTTACCGCAAATCGGACAGGGAGTCACCGCGTGCCGAGTTGAACCAGCACTTGAGGCTGAGTTGGTCGGGACGACGGCACCGGAGCGTCGAGCAATTCGCCCGTCAGATCGTAATCGTGAGCCTTGGTTATGCGCATCCGCCGAATCTGTCCGGCTTCGAGGGGATGTTCGCCGGGATCGGAGATGTAGCAAACCCCGTCAATCGAAGGCGCTTGTGTGGCCAAGCGAGCTTGCCAAACCAGCTCCGAATCGGAGGACGGACCGTCGACCAGAACGGGAAATTCGCGGCCTACAAGCTCGCGATTGCGCGTCCGCGAAATCGTGCGCTGGATCGCCATCAAACGGCGTTTCCGGTTGTAGATCTCCTTTGCGCCCACTTTCCCGTCGAGCGCAAAACTGGCACTCGAATCCTCATCGGAATATGCAAACACGCCTAGCCGGTCGAACTGCGCGGCTTTGACGAATTCGCACAACTCTTCGAAATCTGCTTCCGTTTCGCCCGGGAAGCCGGCGATCATGCTGGTGCGGATGGCGATGCCGGGAATGGTCCGGCGAACGCGCTCAATCAGCTTCAGAAAAATATCGCCGTTTGCGCCCCGCTTCATTCGCTTGAGCACCGCGCCGCTAGAGTGCTGCAGAGGCATGTCAATATACTTCACCAGCGCTTGATGTTCAGCGATGGTGTCGAGCAGCTTCTGCGTGACCTTATTCGGATACGCGTACAGGAACCGCACCCACTTGGGATGCTCCGTTTCAATCGACGCCAGCCGCGCGAGCAGCAACGCGAGCCCATCCTTCAAGCCGAGATCCTCGCCATAACAAGTTGTGTCCTGGCCGATGAGATTGATCTCGCGGACGCCCTGCGAAAACAGCCGCGTGGCTTCCGAGATTACGCTCTCGAATCGGCGGCTGCGGAATTTTCCGCGATACTGCGGGATCACGCAGAACGTGCAGGGATGGTCGCACCCTTCGGCAATTTTGATGTAGGCGTAATGACGGGGCGTCGAAAGCACGCGAGGCGTGGCGTCGTGATAGAGATATAGTTTGAAAGGATCTTCCGCGGAAGGCTCTACGCCTTCGCACAGCGCGGTGATCTTTTCGAGCTCATTCGTGCCGACCAGTGCGTCCACCTCCGGCAGCTTCTGCTGAATCTCGCCGCGAAAGCGCTCCACCAGGCATCCGGCGACAATCAGCCGTTTCGCCCGGCCGACCTTCTTGTACTCCGCCATTTCCAGAATCGTGTCCACCGATTCCTGCTTGGCCGGATCGATAAAGCTGCATGTGTTCACGACGATAACTTCAGCCTCGGCCGGATGCGGCGTAAGCTCATGGCCGCTGGCCGCAAGCTGGCCCATCATCACCTCCGTATCGACGAGGTTCTTCGGACATCCGAGACTGACGAATCCAATTTTCACGTACGGTTTCTCTAGAGATGGCAATGCGCGAGGCCGCGCTTTTCCAGGTATTGCTGATGGTACTCTTCGGCTGGCCAAAACGCCGGCGCGGGCTCGATGTAGGTCACGATCGGCTTTGAAAAGCGAGCTTGCGCGGCGTCCCGCGAGGCCTTCGCCTCTGCTTCCTGCTCCGGCGAATGGTAGAAAATCGCGCTGCGGTACTGCGTGCCCACATCCGGACCCTGGCGATTCAGTGTCGTGGGATTGTGATTGTTCCAGAAGACATCGAGGAGATCGTGATAGCTGATGACACCAGGATCGTAGGTCACCTCCACCGCTTCCGCATGCCCGGTGCGATCCGTGCAGACTTCCTCATAACTCGGATGGTCCAGCCGCCCGCCGATATAGCCCACCTGCGTCGATTTCACGCCCCCCAAGCGGCGGAACGTCGCCTCCACGCCCCAAAAGCATCCTGCGGCGAATGTGGCCTTCTGAAGAGGCGTTTCTTCCATGTCTTGATTGTACCGTTCCCGCTCCTATAGGCTGGGGGTTGGCTGAACCACGCTTGACGAAACTGCGAGCCACCAATGCGACGCGCGGCACGGTGCTCGCCGACCGCGCCGACGTCGCCGATACTAGCGCGAAGCGCCGGACGGGGCTCCTCAAACATGCAGGCCTGGCGCCTGGCGAGGGACTGTGGATCGTGCCCTGCGAAGGCGTCCATACGTTCTTCATGAAATTTCCGATCGACGTGGTGTTCCTGAATCGAAAACGAAGGGTGTTGAAGGTGCGGGCGAATATGGGCCGCCGCCGCATCGCCTTAAGCCTTCGGGCGCATTCCGTGCTGGAACTGCCGGCGGGAAGGCTCGCGGAGACGGGAACGCAGGCGGGGGATCAACTGGAGTTGGAGAAATATCCCGGCTAATGAGCCCGGTGAGGCGAGCTGGCAGCTCGCCTCACCGGCGCTTGCAAGTCTAGAAGAAGTTGGGCGTGCCCGGCGCGAACGCGACTCCGCGCAGGACCTCGCCAGAAGCGGCGGATTGGACCGTCAGGAAGCTCTCCGAGTTCGGCAGAGTTGTGGCGCTGAGCTTGTCCGTGATCGCCACCAGTTTGTTGGGGTCGGCGCCCTGATCGCCGCTTCCGCTGATCGTGGATGTGATCGCGTAAATCGTGGCGGTCCCGTCAAAATTCACGATGCCCGTGATGTTGCGCAAACCATCGGTAGCCGGAGCCCACGGAAATCCGGTTCCCGCGGTTCCGTTATTGAGGCCAGTCGGATAACCCGGAACCGTGTACGGAACGCCCAGGTCCAGTCCGTTCGTCAGCGTATAGGCGAGTTCCCACTCAGTTCCGTTAAAGATCCACTTCTGGAGTCCGGCGGTCGGATTTTGGGCCGGCGTGGCGGCCGTGTAGAAATCCGCGGCGGTCGTGCCGGTATTGCCGCTGCCTTCGTCCGCGACGTAGAGAACCGTCGGGCTCGCGAACCAGATGCCGAAGGGATAGCTGACGCCGCTTGAAGCCTTTGCGAGGGTCGTTGAGAAGCCTTTCAGGACGCACATATTGTCTGGCTGCAAGCCGTTGTCTTGGATGGTTGTCGGGTTAGTGCTTGCCAAAGCCAAAGGCGAGGTCGGGAGCTTCGCGCCCGATACCGGCAGCCCCACGCCATTCGAGTCCGTGCAAACCGTGCCGGTGCTATCGACGAAATAAACAGTGTTAACGCCGTTGCTGCCGCTTCCCTTGGTGTAATAGAGCACGTTATCGTAGACCGTCATGCCGCGGAAGTTCGTGTCCTTGCCGACCTTGTCGATCTTGTCGCCCAATTGAGTAACGTTGAAGCTACCCACGGCAGTGGGCGCTCCAGGCGTTTGCGCGGATTCTGGCTGATTCGAGGGAGTAGTGATCTGCGCCCCAGTGCTGAGGATGGTACTGGCTGGTTGCACCTTGGCGGTGCCGTTGCCCGCGTTGCCGGCCATGTAGAGGACGTTTGCGCCGGAGTTGTCGTTCAGGATCACGGCGCGGCCGTTGTCGCCGGTGAAGGCGTTCGTTTTCGTGAATTGAAAATTCCCAAGCGTATCGATCTGCGCCACGGAACGATAGTAGGCCGGCACCACCGGATTGGTCGGGTCTACTTCGCCGGGCGTGTTGGAATTGGATACATCGATTGCGCTAACCGGCGCCTCGTAACCCAGGAATGTGAGCGTTTTTCCGTCGACCGACAGATTCAACGACAATTCCGATTTCGATGAGAAACTGGTGACCATTTGATCGCTATTCGCCGTAACTCCCGCCTGCGTGCTGTTGGGCACTTCGAGCGAGGTAAGCACGAACCCAAAGGGAGTGATCTGATCGAGATAGATCTTGGAAGTAATTCCGAAGCTGCCATCGACGGTGTCGTTGTTGAAAACGTACGGGTAGGCGCTATTCACAGCGGCGGCGGTACAGGGATCGGCCGGAGAGGGATTGGCGGTAGTGACAGGGGTGCAGCCTGGAGGCAGGTTAGTTACACCGGCGGTGATGTTGTTGCCGTTGGTGTACACGCTGCGGGTAACGACCAGGTTGCCGGGAACAAACAAGTTTCCGGGGAACAAACCTAGGTCGATGCCTTGGGCCTGCGCGGAAGAACTAAAAGCGGCAATCGAAGCGGCCGCCAGCAGCGTTCCCGTCAGGAAGCGTCGTCGACGTTCTCTGAATATGTTCGCTTTCACGTGTAGTATCTCCTTGTGAGTGGGACTGGGTCTGAGCCGAGGCTCGACGAAGTGCCAACGGCGCTTTCGCGGAATTTGGCATCCTGCGATCTTGCTTTGAGATCCCCGTACGGCGCCCGATACAGGCACTTCCATGTGAAGCTAGCACTCGCGTGTTGCACTTCGATTAACGTGCGCTTACGGCCCGATGAGTCTATGCGCGCCTGGCGCGAAAGAGATGCGAAAGATTTGAGCCTCGGCTAGATGGCCGTTGCTTCAGCATGGGTGTGGGACTGCCCTTTGGCAGATGGACGTGGAGAAACGCTATTTTGTTCCCGCCGCCAGACTCAGCGTGGGGTAGTCGGTATAGCCCTTTGCGCCTCCTCCATAGAAGGTCGTTGGGTCAGGCGGATTCAGCGGCGCACCCTTTTTGAGCCGCTCGACTAAATCCGGATTGGCCAGGTTCATCGTGCCGAGCGTAATCACATCCGCAACGCCGTTCTCGATGTCGGCGATCCGCGCCGCGATGTCGGTGCGCCCGCGGTTGACCAGCAACACGCCGGGCCAGAGACCGCGGATCATCCGCAGCAAAGCTTCGTCGCCCATATGATTGACGTGCAGGTACGCGGGCCGCAGCTTGGCAAGCTCCCGCACCAGCGCTTCATAGACTGCCGGGACATTGTTCTCTTCGATATCGTTGAACTTGTTTCCCGGCGCGATCCGAATGCCCGTGCGCCCCGCGCCGATCTCCGCCGCCACCGCGGACGCAACTTCCACCGCGAACCGGATTTTGTTCTCAACGGACCCGCCATAGGCGTCGGTTCGCTGGTTCACATTGTCGGAAAGAAACTGGTGAATCAGGTAGCCGTTGGCTCCGTGGATCTCCACGCCATCCGCGCCAGCCTTCCGCGCGCAGGCCGCTGCGTGTGCATACTCGCGAACGACTCCGGGAATCTCGTCGAGCCTGAGAGCGTGCGGTTCTGGAACATCCAGCAATCCTGTGGGAGTCATTATCTTAGCTTTGGGCTGCACCGCTGAAGGAGCCACCATTTGGTGTCCGCGCGGCGTGTTGGAGGGGTGCCCGATCCGTCCCGTGTGCATAAGCTGGATCATGATCTTGCCCCCCGCGGCATGAACGGCGTCCGTCACCTTGCGCCACCCTTCGATCTGGGCGTCCGTATAGATTCCCGGCGTCAGCAAGTATCCCTGGCCGTCGGCCGATGGTTGCGTCCCCTCGCTGATGATCAAGGCGGTAGAGGCTCGTTGTGCGTAATACTCCGCGTTCAACTCCGTCGGAATCCCCTGCGGCGTCGAGCGGTTCCTCGTCATGGGAGCCATCGCCACCCGATGATTGAGCCGAAGCTCTCCTGCTTGAATCGGTGTCCAGAGCGCTGAATTCATATTTCCTTCCATGATATTGCGAGTCGCGGGAGATTCGTTGGGGTACCCGCGCTTTGATAACATCTACTCCGGCAGGAGGGGCAAAATGACGATTTCGTCGAGAAGTATCGCGGTGGGTTTTTTGATCGTGTCGTGCTCCGCGGTTGTATTCTCGCAGGGGCTGGTCACGCAGAGGAATCTTTCTCTCGCCATGGCGAAGACAATTGCCGAGGCCACCATTGGGGAGTGCCGCGCCAAGAACTTCCACACTTCAGCCGTGGTGGTGGATCGAGCCGGACAGGTTCTAGTCGTGCTTCGCGATGAACAGGCAACCGCCGCGACCGTGGAAATGGCGACACGCAAGGCATACACCGCGCGAACCTTCCGCATGACGACTCTCGATTTCCAGAAGCGCACCTCGGATCCGGCGTTTGCCGCGCAGCGCAACGTCAGCCAGATTCTCGCGCTCGGCGGAGGCGTTCCGATTCAAATTGGAGATGAGGTGATTGGAGGGGTGGGAAGCTCAGGTTCGAGCCAGGAACAAGACGATGCATGCGCAAAGGCCGGCGTCGCGAAGATCGCCGGCCTTTTGAAATAACTTCGGGCTACAAGAGAAACAGCGGCTTTTACATGCCCCACAGGATCCACACCGGAGTGCCGACGGCGTCGCGGAGCACCAGCGTTCCGGTGTTGTCGTCGAACTCCTGGCCGAGGATTACATTGCCGCTCACCAGCGAGCCTCGTACTTGGATGTACTCGCCATTAACGATGTTGGTCTTGGTCAACTTCAAGAAAGCGGCCGGCCCAACCATCACGTCGTAGCTTCCGGTTTTCGCCTTCAGCGTCACGTGCACGCCGGCCAGCGCATCGCTGCCTGGTACCTGGCGAACCGCGGTAACAACGCCTTCCACCTGGGTCACGGTCGCGGGGTTGTAAGACGGGCTATTCGCGGGTCCGCCGGTCGCGTTGGTTTCGTTAACAGCCATCGCGGGGACAACCATCGCGGTAAATCCGAGCGCAGAGACACTGATCGCTTTCTTAAAGAAGTTCATTTTCTTGCTCCAGTTGTAGAAAATTTTTTGGAAAGCGACTGGCCAGTCACTTTCTCTCCGGCAGCTTCAAACTGTCTTCTGCCTTACAGCTACATAGGCGCTAACTACAGCCTGGAGGTTACACGGCCGGAAATTTGTTCCGGCCGCGCGCTTACCGCTCTGGATCTATTGAAGATGGCCCTTCGCTTACACCCGCGGGCTCTTTTGTTTTCAAATAGAAGCGGCGGGCGGCGATCAACTCCACATTATTGCCGCGCGCTTGAAAATTCACCCTTTGATATTCCTCGCCGGAGAGAGGCGTCGCGAGAAAAGCGATTCGATATTGATTCCCAAGGTGCTTGGATAGGTCGGCTAAGTAAGTGTCCAAGGAAATTGGCGCGGCGGGATTCGGCAAGTAAGCTTCGCCGCCGGTTTCCTCGGCGATCTGCCCTAGGTAAGTTTGTCCCCACCGAATCAGTTCCGGACTGTGACTCGCGTGGCCAAGGCAGGGCTGATACAGCGTGTAGACGATGACGCCCGTTCTCTGCGCGTCATTGATCGCGTCTCCGACGTACATGTTGTAATCGCCAAAGCTGTCGAAGCGGTCCATTCCATCGGTTACGATGAGGACCTCATGCCCCAATGCGTCGTCAGGCCTCCAGCCGTTCAGTAACTGACTGAGCGATGTGTACGGACTCGCGGCCGCGCTTTCGCTGCCCGAACTCGCGCGCAATGCTTTCGCCGCGAGAGCATGATCTCGCGTCGGCTCCTGAGCGATTCTCGCCTCGCCGTTGAACATGTACGCGACGCCCACGGCCGTCTCCGGAGCTTGACGGCCAATGAACTCACGCAACCGCTCGAATAGGACGGCTTGATCCGGATCGATTCGTTCGTCGATCAGGATGTAGAAATCCATCGAAGCCTTGTTGCCTTTAAGAGGGATCAGTTCGGTCACCGGCAAACGCGAATTGCCTTGCCAAGCTGTCACGTCCGCGGCCGAAAGGGCTTGCGGTTGGGAGCCGCGAAACGCTTCGGCCGTAATCACCATCGTCACGGGCTGAGCCGCCGTCTGGGCTGACGCTATAAGACCGGTCACAGTGAGGAGCGTGGCGGGTATAAGAAGGGTCTTCATGGTCGTTACCTCGTATTAATGAGGTGCAAGTGAGCTGCCAGCAGACACTGCCGGCACCATGAGACAAGACCGATCGAAAGATGTTCAATTGAATGATGGCCCTGAAATTGCGCTTTCTTTTGAAGAAAGCACAGGTTAGTTTGTGATCAAGTTGCCGTTTCCAAATCGATCCATAGCAGGGCGGCTGCTGGGCGCGGAGCTCGCTTCGCGCAAACATGCGAAAAATGCGATTGTTCTGGCTCTGCCTCGCGGCGGCGTTCCCGTTGCCGTGGAGGTCGCGGAAGCTTTGCACGCGCCGCTGGACGTTATTGTCGTCCGTAAGCTGGGGGTTCCATGGCAGCCCGAGCTGGCCATGGGCGCGATAGCGCGCGGAACTCCGGTACTGGACCGCGCGCTTATACGCAGCCTGGAGATCGG
>JASHRP010000106.1 GCA_030037375.1 Bryobacteraceae bacterium
AAGAGTAATTCCCGGCGGCGGAGGGGGCATTTCCCACCACGCTGTTGCTCGATCCCGTGGAGCTGCTGAGAGACAATCCGGAATTGCCGCTAATGCTCCAGCTATACGGAGCCAATCCTCCGCCCGCGCTTGCTGGAATGTTCACCGGAGAGCCTGGCGGAATCGAGCTCGCCGGACAACTGAGGCTAATGGTCAGCTTCGCCAACGGATTGACCGCGACGGCGCAGGAGAACGAAACGGGGGTCGAGTTTGCGCTATCGCTGGCTGTGATCACCGGGGTGTAGCTGATACCTGCGTTGGCCGCGAGTGGTGTTCCGCTCGCAGTATCGCCGGAGGCCGATGGAGGATTGAGCGTAACCCAGGAGGCTCCGGAAATGGAAAACGCGTAGGGCGATTTTCCGCCAGTTACCGAAACCGACATGGAGAAATTCGCACCGACGTTGATCGAAGCCGCGGAGCAGCTTCCCGTGATACCGAGAGCCGCGGGCGCGATCGTAACGCTGCACGGCGAACCGTTTGCCGTTTGCGTGCCGCTACTAACCTGGAATGTGAAATTGTATGTCCCCGCGGTGGTCGGAGTCCCTCCTACGGTATTTCCAGATAAACTCACGCCCGGCGGCAGGCTGCCTTGAACGGAGAAGCTATAGGAACTCTGGCCGAGCCCGCCGGCTGCGGTCAGCGTCAGCGGGCCGTACTGCACATTCACGGTACCGTTCCCCGGGCATACACCGGTAAACTTCAACGTCGCCAGGATGATGGTGACGGAACAAGGCTCCTGCGCTATAGCGCCCCCGCTAGATACTTGTATCGTAAAGTTCGCGATTCCGGGCGACCCTGTCGGCGTGCCTGAGATTACTGCTCCGACAAGTTGCACTCCGGGCGGCAAGCTGCCGGTGGAAATGCTCCAGGAATAGCTGCCGCTTCCACCAACCGCCGACAATGGTTCCGAAATGGGCACGCCAATTGTGAAGGAGGCCGGACAACTGGCAGTGATTCCGAGGGGCGGGGGGTTTATGACGATGTTGCAGTTATAGACCGCGGGCGTGGATCCGGCGGTGTCCTGCGCCTGGACCGAGATCGGGTAGGCGCCTTCAGCCGGCGCGATTCCGGTGAGGGAAGTAATGAAGGACCCTCCCACGGCCGTTCCGGAAGCAGCCGTCAGCGACAACCAGGACGGACCGGTGTAGGTCAGCGTATAGATGCCGTTCCCGCCGGTAACGGTGATCGGGAAAAGAATGTATTGGTATCCCTGGGTGCCGGCAGGAGCGGGGCATGCGGCGGTGATCGATAACACCGGTAACGTGATCGTCAAAGTGTACATCCGCTGCGCCTTCTCTCCGCCCAGGCCCACACGGCCGATCTTGTTGCCGTTGAATTCGGTGAACCACAGCGCGCCATCCGGGCCTGCCGTGATGCCGGCGGGGGCGCCCGCGGCTGTCGGCACCGTGTATTGGGTCAAGACGCCGGCTGTGGTGATGCGGCCGAGATTGTTGCCATTGCCCTCGGTGAACCACAATGCGCCATCGGGACCTACCGTAATGCCGAAAGGCTGGCTACCAGAGGTCGCCGTCGGGATCGGATATTCGTTGGTGACGGCTCCCGCCGTTGTGATTCGTCCGATCTGCGCGGCGCTGCCTTCGGTGAACCAAAGCGCGCCGTCGGGCCCCGCGACGATCCCGGAAGGACTGCTGGCAGCGGTTGGCACGGTAAATTCGTTGGTGATTACGCTAGCCGTCGTGATCCTGCCGATGTTGTTCCCGTTGATCTCCGTGAACCACAACGCGCCGTCCGGACCCGCGGTTATGCCTTCGGGCGTCGAGTCTTCCGTTGGGATCGCCGTTTCGTTGGTAACCACGCCAGCCGCGGTAATGCGTCCGATTTTGTTGCCGAGTGCTTCGGTGAACCAGAGCGCGCCATCCGGACCCACGGTGATGCCGTATGGCTCGGCATTGGCGGTCGGGACGGGAAACTCGTTGGTGACGACTCCGGCGGTGGTCATGCGGCCGATCTTGTTGCCGACGGTTTCGGTGAACCACAATGCGCCATCCGGGCCAATGACGAGTCCGGCTGGCTGGCTGCCGGGCGTCGGGATCGGAAATTCGTTCGTGACGATACCGGCGGTCGAAATGCGGCCGATCTTGTTGGCATCGGTTTCCGTGAACCAGAGCGCGCCGTCCGGGCCTTGGACGATGTCGTAGGGCTCAGCGCCGGTCGTGGGGACGGGATAGTCCGTTAGAGTGGCCGAGAAAAATGAGCTGTCGATAACGGTGATGGTCGGATTGAACGTGCCGACCTGCGTTGGCGTGCCCGTAAGCACGCCCGTGGTGCTCAGGGTTAAACCGGGAGCCAGTCCGGATGCGGACCAACTGTAGGGCGTAACTCCGCCTTGCGCCTGAAAACTGACGCCGGAGTATGGCGAATTTTGAGTGCCACTGGGCAGAGCCGGGGTCACCGGCGCCGTTATAGTTAAGGGTCCGATGATGGCGATACTGCACGCCTTCATCGCGACTTGTCCTCCCGCGTCTTGCGCTTGCAAGGTGAATGCGTAGTTGCCGGCCGTCGTCGGCGTGCCTTGGATCTGCTCCAAATAAGAAGGCGTTCCGGTGTTCAGCAGGGCTAAGCCAGGCGGAAGGGACGATGCGGCGGGAAGGATCGACCACTGGTATGTATAACCCGATGTAGCTGGATTGAACTGCGTCCCGCCGGACGCCGTTAGCGTGTAGGTGTACGCCGTCGACGGAAATCCCGAGGGCGCCGGACAGCCTGAGGTAATCGTCAATTGAGTGGCGACCGTGATCGAGCAGTTGAAAGTGGCGGTTTGACGAGTGGGCGCGGTGCTGTCGCTGACCTGCACCGAATACGGGTAGGTCCCGACTGTGGTTGGAGTGCCGCTAATGAGGCCCGTGCCCGTGTTTAGGGTTAATCCTGGCGGAAGCGGTCCTGTGGCCAGGGTCCAGGTAAGCGGGGCGAGCCCTCCGGAGGTCGTGATCGAAAACGAGTAAGCGGAGTTTAGAACTGCAGTGTTCGTGGGACACGTAGCCGTGACCGTCAGCTTGCCTGAGACGATGATCGAGCAGCTATACACCACCATCTGCGGCGGAGTTGAAGTATCGCTTACGGTTGCCGAGAAAGGGTAAGTGCCGACGGTGGTGGGCGTTCCTGAGATAACGCCATTGGCCGGATTCAAAGCCAATCCAGGCGGCAGCGGGCCCGTGGTTAGATTCCACGCAAGTGTTCCGAGCCCTCCCGTCGCAGTGATCTGGAAGGAATATGCCGTGTTCTGGACCGCGCCAGCCGCGGGACAAGTAGCCGTGACCATCAATTGTGTGGTGACGATGATGGAGCAGCTATAAACGGGGGGGGAATTAAAGCCCACCGCCTGCTCAGAGCTATCGGTCACCGTCACGTCAATAGGGTAGTTTCCAACGGCAGTGGGAGTGCCGCTGATTACTCCCGTGGCTGCATTCAGCGTCAGGCCTGTCGGAAGGGCGCCGGACGCGAGTGTCCACGTGAGCGGTGCCAGCCCGCCCGTCGTCGTAATCGTGAAAGAATAGGGCTGATTGAGGATGGCCGTGGTGGCCGGACACGCGGCCGTAATCGTGACGGCCGGGATGATCGCGACTTGGCCGATGACGCCGGCCGGTTCGACAAGCTCCTGGCCGATGCCCGTTACCGTCTTGGTGTACCACAAATCGCCGTCCGGCCCAGATGTGATTCCGCTGAGTGTCGCTAAGAAGCCCGTGGGTGGCGCGGGCAGAGTGTATTCGGTAACCGCCCCCGCTGTCGTAACCCGAACGAGGCTGTTATTTCCCGGCTCGATGGCCCACAATGCGCCGTCCGATCCAGAGGTTATTCCCGTCGCCGACGAGCCCGACGGAATGTTGTAGGGGTAAGTGACTGCCATCGCGGTCGAAATTCGGCCGATAGCGTTCGATGCCGGCACGGTGAACCACAGCGCGCCGTCAGATCCGGCCACGATGGTTCCAAAGTATTCTTGTTCATCGAACCCCGTCCCGGTTATCGATGTGAATGCTGAGAAAACGCCTGCGGTTGAAATTCGGCCGATCGTGGTGTGCCCGTCGGCGGTGAACCACAGCGCGCCGTCCGGCCCCGAGGTGATGGAGTCGGCCTCGCTATGCCCTTCGGGTAATCCATACGGGGTGAGGGCGCCGGCCGTCGTGAGTTTCCAAATGTTTCCACCGGAAGTATCGGTGAACCATAGCGAGCCGTCGGAACCAGAGGTGATGTCGACGGGACTAAACTCCCCGGAGGCCTGCAGCGTAAAGTTCCCGGCCGTCGTAACCGATGCAACCGAGCCGTTCTGAGTGAACCACAGCGCACCGTCCGATCCCGCCGTGATGGCTTGGGGAAAAAATGCGCCTCCCACGGTGATCGGATACCTGTTGGTCACGACTCCGGCGGTGGTGATTCGTCCGATTGATCCGGTATTGCCCGCCATTACGCCCGCGTAATCGTCGGTGAACCAGAGCGCTCCGTCCGGTCCGCTC